>JAICND010000072.1 GCA_025929005.1 Acidimicrobiia bacterium | reverse complement strand
TTCGCCAGGTCGTCGGACGCGAGCTTGCTACTGGAGCCTTGGTAGGCGCAACAGTCGCGGTGGCCTTCTACCCGCTGGCGTTGTGGGTGTGGGGTGATGCGATGGTTGCCCTCGCGGCCGGGCTGTCTCTTTTGGCTGCCTGCAGCATCGCAACTCTGGTGGCAATGCTGTTGCCCTACATATTCACGAAGCTCCGCAAGGACCCGGCGTTTGGTAGCGGACCCCTGGGGACGGTGATTCAGGACCTGCTTTCGATTCTGATCTACTTCGCAATCACGACGAGCCTCGTCGCTTAGGCCATCCCACCATGACGCGTACTGTCTCGGAGACCGTGAAGCTCACCGAGATCGTCCAACGCCTGGCGACGGACCTAGAAGACGGCCTTTCCGACGCCGACGCAGCGACGAGGCTGGCCAAAGGTCGTAACGAACTCCCTGATGCCCCAAGAGTGTCGGTGGTCGAAAGGATCTGGCGCCAGGTGCGCGAGCCGATGAGCTTGTTGCTGCTGGGCGCCGCGGTGGTGAGTTTTGTCGCCCTTCGTGAGCCGAGGGATGCCATGGCCATCGGGGCGATAGTGGTCATCAACATTGTGATTGCGATCATCCAGGAGGAACGGGCCGCCGATGCCCTCGAGGCACTGCGGGCAGCTGCCGCCCCCACGGCCTCGGTCATTCGTTCCGGACAGCCTCAAGTAATCCCGGCGGCCGAAGTCGTGCCAGGGGATGTTGTGCTGCTGGCATCCGGCGATCGTGTTGCGGCCGACCTCTGGCTTATAGATAGCTGGTCCCTGGAGACCAACGAGTCCATGCTGACCGGCGAGTCTCTGGCGGTGGCGAAGGCCACGGCCGACGAAGCCGACATGAGCCTTCCACTGGCGGATCGAACCTGGCTGGTCTTTGCAGGGACCCTTATCGCCGCCGGCTCGGGAAGGGGTCTGGTAATCGCCACCGGTCCCATGACAGAGGTCGGAAGCCTGGCCGGGCACCTCAGTCGGGAGTCGCCCCCCACCCCCCTGCAAAAGCATCTCGCGGAGTTGTCTGCTCGGCTCGGCAAGGCCGCGGTGGGGATCGCTTTGGCAGTGTTCGTGTTGATCCTGATTCGACTAGGTGATGCGCCCGGAGCCGTCGAGCACGCCTTCCTGGCGGCGGTGGCGATGGCCGTGGCGGCGGTGCCGGAGGGTCTGCCGACGGTGGTGACACTCAGTCTCGCCCTCGGCGTCAAGCGGATGGCTCGGCTCGGTGCCATTGTTCGCAATCTGCCCGCGGTTGAAACCCTTGGTTCCACCACCATCCTCCTCACCGACAAGACCGGGACCCTTACCCAAAACCGGATGCTCCTGGCGTCGGTGATCCCACCAGACGGAAAGCCAATGTCGCCTCGCGATCTCTCGGGTCCAATTGGGAAAGCCGTCCGCCGCGTTGTCGCCTTGTGTAACGATGCCACCGTCGCTCCTCCGCGGGGTGATCCCGTCGAAATTGCCCTGCTTGAACCCTTTGAACCCGCGGACATCAGCCGGATTCGGGCTGAACATCCCCGGGTGGCCAACGCGCCCTTCGATTCGAAGCGGAAGATGATGAGCACCCTTCACAGGACCGAGGACGGATTCGAGCTTCTGACCAAAGGCGCACCCGAAGAGGTACTGGCAGTGACGGAGAGAGTGATGACAGACGAGTCCGGCCCACGTGTGTTCACCTCAGAGGACCGGAATGCTCTCCTCGACCATGTTAACGAGCTGGCATCCACCGGAGCCCGGGTGCTCGCCCTGGCCCACCGTCGGCTCGCCAATAGCCCCACAGAGCTGGTCAGTGTCGAGAATGATCTCGAGCTCATCGGCCTTGCCGTCCTCCACGATCCGCTCCGACCGGAAGCGGCGTCCACCATTGCCCGGATGGCTGAAGCCGACATCCGCCTCGTCATGGTTACCGGCGATCATGCCGGGACCGCATCGGCTGTTGCTCGCGCCGCTGGTCTCACCCACAGTCAGGAGGAAGTGCTCAACGGCACCGACCTGCGAAGTCAGGGGCTTCCCGCCTCCCTCGACTCGGTCCGGGTGTACGCCAGGGTGGACCCGGAGCAGAAGCTCCTGCTGGTGGAGGCTTTTCAACAAGCAGGTCATGTAGTGGCGGTGACGGGTGATGGAGTCAACGACGCACCCGCCCTGCGCCGCGCCGACATCGGAGTGGCTATGGGCAAAAGTGGAAGCCAGGTAGCGAGGGAAGCGGCCGATCTGGTGATTACCGACGACGACCTCGACCTTGTGACCAAGGCGGTACGAGAGGGCAGAGGCATTTTCGACAACATCCGCAAGGTCGTCGATTACCTCGTGGGGGGCAACCTCTCCGAGGTGACCGTGGTGTTGTCGGGACTCGCCTTCTTTCCAGACATGGGTCTCCCCCTGCTCCCACTCCAGCTGCTGTGGATCAACCTGCTGACAGATGGCTTGCCGGCACTCGCTCTCGGGTTCGATCGTCATCGCCAGGATCTGCTCCTACGCTCGCCTGGTTCGCCCACAGCGCGGTTGCTGTCACCCCGCCGTCTAGCTGTGCTGGGCGTGCGAGCCATCGCTCTCGCGGGCGGAGCCATCGCCGCGCTCATCAGCATTCGGGCTCTCGGCGGCAGCTGGGAGGAGGCTCGGACTGTAATGTTCACCGCACTGGTGCTCGGCCACCTTCTCTATGCGTACGTTGTTCGGCTTCCGTTGAGGTCGAACTTTCCAAACCCGAGGCTCGCCGCGGCTGTAGTCCTCGGCATTCTTCTGCAGGTGGCCATCGTGGTCGGGCCATTCGGCGATACCTTCGGGGTCGTCATGGTCGATGGCCGGTCATGGTCTGTGGCACTGATGGCAGGAGTTGTGCCGGTGGTGTTGATGGCTGTGAGCCGATTCGGTCAAACCGCCGGCCGACCCAGATAGTCGGGGCAAGGGCCGAAAGGCCCGAGCCGATGGGACCTTGCCTTCTGGCGGCGATGGCTCCCGTGAGGCAAGGTTCAGTGAGGACAAAGGAGTCTTCAGAATGTTGGTAAGCGAAGCTATGAGCGGTCCGATCGACACCTGCATCACCGAGGCGACATTGGCTGAGGCAGCAATAAGGATGACGATCGAAGGTCACGGCGCTCTGCCGGTGACGCTGCACGATCGCTTGATCGGGATCATCACAGAGCGTGACATGGTCAGGGCCATGGCCGATCGTCGCAACCCCGAAAAGACCACAGTTGGAGAGTTCATGACACCAGAACCCGACTCGTTGGAACCCGATGTGGAGGTTGCGGATGCAGCCCTCTGGATGCTCGCAGCCGGGTACCGGCACCTCCCGGTCGTAACCGAAGGACAGGTGATAGGCATGTTGAGCATCAAGGACATTATGTGGGCGCTCACCGGCGACGACCGGGGTTCGGACGCAAGGTCAGATCATGTCGGTCGAACTTGATTCCCCCCCGGTAGGCAGGCCCGAACCCTCTTCTAGCCCCATCAGAGTTCTGCTCGTCGACGATCACCCGTTGGTGCGGAGCGCGATTCGCGACCTGATCGACGCGGAGCCCGACCTGGCAGTCGTCGGCGAAGCCGCCGACGTCACTGAGGCAGTTCGGAGGATCGGATTTGATGAACCAGACGTCGTGTTACTGGATCTCGACCTGCCGGGTGGCTCAGGGATCGACGTGTGCAATCGGGTCCAAGCCGTCTCTCCAACCACCCGAGTCATCATCTTGACCGGCTTTGCCGACGAGACGGCCCTCGCAGCAGCTCGGAAGGCCGGTGCCTCCGGGTTCATCCTCAAGCGAGTGAACGGCTCGGACCTTTTGAATCGGGTCAGGAGAGTGGCGCATGGCGGCACTGCCTTTGATGACGCTCCCGAGGATGATCTGGTGGGTTATTCCGATGATCGGCTGCTCGCCCGTCTCACAGCCCGGGAAAGGGCGATCCTGGAACTCATCGCCGAGGGAAAGACCAACCGGGAAATCGCGGATGACCTCTACCTCGCGGAGAAGACCGTTAAGAACTACGTCTCCAATCTTCTCATGAAGATGGACATGCGCCATCGGGCGGGCGCCGCCGCACACCTGGTTCGGATCCAGTCCGCTTACAAGCGACAGTACCCGCCCTCCGACTGGCGTCGCACGGCTCGGCGCTGACTGTGACGCACCACACGAGGCCCGTAAATCGGGACTTTCGGCAATGGCGGCATCACCGGCTCCTTTGTGATGCTGCGAACGAAAGGAGTTTGTATGACTCAGCTGGAAACGCCTTCCGCCCAAGCTTCGCCTTCCGCTCAAGATTCAATTGCGCGGATTCGCCGTAGCAAAACGGACCGCGTAATAGCCGGCGTTTGCGGCGGGCTTGGCACCTATTTCGGTGTGGACGCCCTTTGGTTTCGTTTGGCGTTCGTCGTCCTCGCCATCGGTGGAGGAGCAGGAGTATTGCTCTACATCATCGCCTGGCTGGTGATCCCAAACTCGGATCCGGAAGCAGGGCCTGCCGCCGCGGTGGACATCGGCAACAAGGGCCCGATGATCGCCGGCATCATGCTGGTGGTTGCCGGTCTGGTCTTCCTGATCAACGTGATTGCTCCTTGGTTCAACCAGTTCATGTGGCCAGCCGTTCTGGTGGCTGCAGGTCTGGCCCTCATCTATACGGGAGGTCGACGTGCAAACAAGTAATACGCTCGAACGGCCGCTTCCCACAGCTGTCCCGGTCGGGCCCCGGTATTCGTTCGGGGCCATTCTGAGCGGAGCGATTCTGATCCTGCTCGGAGGGTTGTGGACACTGGATGTGGCAGGCGCCATTGAGCTCAAATGGGCAATCGTGTGGCCCGCACTGCTGACGGTGATCGGTTTGGCACTGATCATCGGAGCCTGGAACGGTCCCCACAGCGGGCCGGTCGTGGCGGGTCTCTTTCTGTCAATCGCCGTGGTCGCCATGGCAGCGTTCCCGCTCTCTTCGTTCGATGGTGGACTTGGCAATCGTCACTTTCGAGTTACCCAGCAAACCAGCCTCGCTTCAACCTACGAAGTGGGGGTTGGCGACCTGACCCTGGATCTGAGCGACCTGCGAATGGTCGAGTCAGCCACGGTGGTGCTCTCCGCCGGTGCGGGCAACCTGACGGTGATACTGCCTCCGTCGATTCCGGTTGACATCAACGGCACCGTTGGGGCCGGGGAAGTCAACCTTCTGGGAGAGAGAGGGGACGGCCTCTCGGTGACCCGCCACTATCAAAGCGAGGGATTCGAGACGGCCAACATCAACCTTACGCTCGACATGAGTGTCGGCGCCGGGCAAATCGAGGTGACGAGATGAAACTCCACACTGGAACGTTGATGGCAGGAATCGTGTACGCAGGTATCGGCGTCGCGCTCCTCTTCGAGGCACTGGGGTATTGGACCCTCCGCGTCGCCGACTTGCGAATCATCGGCCCGTTGGCGCTTCTCGTTATTGGGTTGAGCGTGATCGTCACGACCCTGGCCCGGCGGGATCAATCGGTCAGCTAACACTGATCCGATCAGAGCCGGTCAGCTGAGAGCTCCCTGCCATCGGCAGGGAGCTCTCCTGTTGCGGACCAAAGACTCTGTTGGCCCGGTGAGGTGGGCCTCAAGATGGGGAGGCGAAAGGAGGCAACAGTGAATAGAGCACGATTGTTGTTCGGTTCGGTTGTACTAACACTCGGAGCCCTGCTCTTCCTGGACTATCTCGACGTCCTCGACGCAGGCCGGGTTATCGGAATGTGGTGGCCAGTGGTGCTTATCGCCGCAGGGGCGCTGTCCTTGACTGCGAACTCCGCCCACTGGGTAATGCCGGTTGCGATCATGGGATTCGGGACCCTGCTTCTGTTGCGGACCACCGAGACGGTGGACACCTTCGAGTTGGCGGGGCCGCTGTTTTTGGTCCTGATTGGTCTCCTCGTCATCTTCGGACGCGGATTCACCAGGCGGGTGGGAGGATCGCCGGATCGGCTGAGCAACTTCAATCTGTTCTCGGGCTCTGAGCTCTCCTCGAGATCCGAACACTTTGAGGGAGGCTCCATCGGTGCTTTGTTCGGAGGCACCGAAATCGACCTGCGGAACGCTAAGCCCGCCCCTGGCGCCGAGCTCGACGTCTTCGTCGCGTTCGGCGGCGCCGAGATCAAGGTGCCTGAGGGGTGGCAGGTTGTCACACATGGCATGCCCATCTTCGGGGGATTCGAGAATGTCACTACCACCGAACCCATCGAAGAAGGCGCACCCACTCTGGATGTCAACGCCACTGTGATATTCGGTGGCCTCGAGGTCAAGCACTAACACACAAACCAATCTCGGGGAGTGGACCCTGAAGAAATGAAGATGATGCTGTGCACGATCGAAGTATGAGGGTCAGCGTTACACGGCCTTTCTGAGGGCCGCGGTCAGATCACCACTTCGACCGATGGATAATCTCATCGAGTCCCAGCCAATTCGCCATGGCCTTGAGTTCAAGAGCCATTTCACCGGCGACGTGGAGCCGGTCCCTGCCCTCCCATTACTCCCGCCGATTTCACACTATTTCTTGGGCTTCTTGCCGACGCTCTTCGCCTTATTGGGGACCATTTCATCTCTGGCCTGCTCGGCCCGTGATGCCCCAATGGCCGTGGTGACCATTTTCCGCTCTTCCGGAGGCGGCAGTACCGCGGGCATGCCGAGGGATTCGATCCACAGCTCCCGGGCCCAACCCATCGTGTGATACAGGTGTTGATCTTCTTCTTCCTCGACCTGCTCATAGGCCTCCCGCAACACTGAAGCCATCTTCCCCGTTGACTTCTCAGCGACTTTGCCCATCAACTCCCAATTGGCATGGTCTTTGGTTTCCGCCTCAACCACCGCCTCTGCTGCTACCAGCTGAGCAGCTGCAGGTTTGGCATCGGTCAGCGCCATCTCCATTGATTGCACAAGTGATTGACCTTTGAACCGCACCACTGCCCTACCGGGCGTCTCTACGTCGGGGTCAAGCCCGAGATCCGCAAAGACCTTCGTGACAATCCGAACGTGGTTCTCGGTTTCTGCCAGGTACTTCTCCCACTCCTGGCGGAGGTCGTCGTTGACGGCGCAGCGGATCGCCGTCTGGTAGATCTTTACGCCCCCCAACTCTGTCTCCAGAGACTGATACAACAGCTCTTCCACTTGTGTCTTATCCATGTCGAATCCTTTCCCCGTACCGGATGTCCCCGCCCGCGACGGACGCT
>JAICND010000465.1 GCA_025929005.1 Acidimicrobiia bacterium | reverse complement strand
TGGGAGTCAAGCCGTCGGCCTGGCACATAAACGAAGGACATGCCGCCATGGCGTTGCTGGAGTTGGCCCGCGCTTCGATTGAGAGGGGAGCCACCTTCGAAGAGGCACGGACGGCGGTTAAGCAGCGAACCCTATTCACCCTCCATACCCCCGTACCCGCCGGCAACGAAGTCTTCGACGCCTCCATCGCCAGCAACTACCTCGCTCCGCTTCGCAAGCGCCTTGGCATCAGCAACGACGAACTTGCGGCCCTCGGCACCTCCAACGGGGACACCGGCCAATTCGATCTGGGGGCCCTGGCTATCCGCCTCTCGACGATCGTGAACGGGGTCAGCAAGCGCCATGCCGAGATTGCGACCCGGGACTGGGAGCATTTGATCGGCGGGCCGGCCCGAGCCGTCACCAACGGGGTCCATACCCCGACTTGGATCGGCCGCGATGGCGGCAGACTCCTCACCGCAAGGTTCGGCAGATCGTGGCCCACTTTGATGCTGGAAGATCCCGCCGCCGTCGAGAAGATCCGTGACCTCACCGACGAGGAGATCTGGGACATGCACCAGGTGCGCAAGGAGATCTTCGTCAACTTCGCCCGGGGCAGACTCCGTCGCCAACTCGCCCGCCACGGGTCGTCGCCCGAGGAGCTGAGCAACATCGATCGGCTGCTTCCTCCTGCGCGGCTGACTCTCGGCTTTGCTCGACGCTTTGCAACGTACAAGCGGGCAACTTTGATGTTTCGAGATCTGGATCGGCTCCGGGCCATCCTCACGAATGCCGATCGGCCGATCCAGATCGTGTTTGCAGGCAAGGCCCACCCTGCCGACCGGCACGGACAGGAGTTCATCAAGGAGATCCACAACCTCTCACGCAGCCCTGAGCTCTCGGGCCATCTCGAGGTTTTGGAGGATTACGACGCCCGGGTTGCGCGCTTTCTGGTGCAGGGTGTCGACGTATGGGTCAACAATCCCCGGCCGCCGATGGAGGCGTCGGGTACTTCAGGGATGAAGGCTGCCATCAACGGCACTCTCAACCTGTCGGTGCGGGACGGTTGGTGGGTGGAAGGGTTCAACGGTGAAAACGGATGGGCGTTTGGCGACCCCAACGGCCGGCCCGATCACGCCGCCGAAGATGCCGACGACGCCTCGGCGTTCTATCACTTGCTCGAAGCCGAAGTGGCGCCGCTCTTTTACGAGCGAGACGAGACCGGGATACCGACCAAATGGGTGGAGCGGATGAGGGCGTCGATCAGCTCATCGCTGGTCGCGTTTTCCTCGCACCGCATGGTGGCCGAGTACGCCCAGATCGCCTATCTCCCTCTGGGTGGAGGAGCACCAACCGCTTGAAGGGCGGCCGCCGCGGCAGATCCTCCCAAAGTGGCCAACGCCCAGATGGCATGCTCTGCCAGATTCGGATCTTGATGGCCGGCGTAGTGGGCGAGAACCGGAACCAACGATCGATCGCCGGAGTTTCCGGCCGCGATCAAGGCGTTGCGTCTGATGATCGAGGGGTCTCGGTCCGGTATGAACCAGTGCCCGAATCGGCCCAGCAATTCCGAGTCCGCCGCCGACAGCACCCACTTCAGGTCGACCCGTCCCCGCGAAGCGGATCGTTCGAGCAAACGGTGACCGGGCGGGCACGCCTCGATGCAGTCGTCGCATCCGTAAAGGCGGTCGCCCATGGCTTGACGAAACTCGACCGGTATCGATCCCGGAGCCTGGGCCCAGGCCGCTAGACAGCGACGAGCGTCGAGGACCCCGGGCGCCACGAGGGCTCCTGTTGGACAGGCCGGGAGGCAAGCCTCACAGGATCCGCAGTCTCGCCCCATCGGCTGGTTGGGCTCGATGACAGCGTTGGTCACCACTGAACCGAAGAGAAGCCATGGGCCAAATCGTGGAGCCAGCACCATGGTGTTCTTGCCCCACCAACCGAGCCCTGCTCGAACCGCTGCCGCCCGGTCCACCAGGCGGTTGTCGTCGCACAGAACCTCGGCCAGATAACCCTCCCGACGAAG
>JAICND010000033.1 GCA_025929005.1 Acidimicrobiia bacterium | reverse complement strand
CAGACGCCTGCCACGGCGGCGAGAATGCTGACGGCTACCACAGTGAGACCTTCGACCTCGTGCCGTTGTTAGACGAGGGCATAGACCTCCCAGTGATCCTGGATTCCTTTGAGGGGATGGATTCCCCGAGCGGCGAACTCAAACCCTGCTCCGGCCACGAGATCTCGCACGGTTCGCGAAACCAACACCTCACGGGGACCAGCTAGTGCCGCGATTCTTGCTCCATTGTGAACTGCCACTCCAGCGACATCCGCGTCGATCATCTCGATCTCACCCGTGTGGAGACGCACCGAACATCGAGACCGATTAGCCCAGTGCCGCGCTTGTCGAACATGATCAGTCGGCTGAACGAGGCCAGGCTTTTGAGAAAGCGTGACAGTCCTGGATCCTCCCACATAACTTCGATGTTGGACACCCAGCCGGGGACGTAAACGAGGTCTCGCGGCGCATTGCCGGTGACCTGATAGGCAATATTGACGTTGCCGCTCCGGGCGTAGCTCACCGATCCCACCGTGGCGATTGTACGAATGGCAGGTCCAGGCTGGCCCCCCCGTTGATGACGAGTTGTCCTTGCGGTGAGCCGATGCCGCCCATACCCTCGGGATCGATGACTCTTGCCACCTCCGACGCCGCAATCGATCGGAGTCTCGAGGTTCTCAGTGGTCACAAGGACGAGTGGGCAACTCTCAGAATCGGCGAACGGATTCGGCTACTTGATGACTTGATCCGTCGCATCGATTCGGCCGCGTCCCGATGGGCAGCAGCAGGGGCGGAGGCGAAAGGACTTAGTCGGGGACAGATGGGGGAGGAATGGCTCATGGGACCTTATGGACTCCTTCGAGCCGCAACTGCTCTGAGATCCTCTCTGCAGCGAATCGCAAAGAGTATCAACACCTATGACGACCGATGGGTGAGGCAGGGAGCGGATGGTCGGGCGATTGTCAAGGTTTTGCCGGTCGAATGGTTTGAGCCGGTCTTGCTCAGCGGGTTCCGGATCGACGTTTGGATGGAGCCGCTGGTCACCCCTAACAATCTGGCCGAGCACACCGCCTCTTTCTATAAGACGCCTTCGCCGGTCGGGCGGGTGTGCGGGATCCTGGGGGCTGGCAACGTCTCGTCGATCCCCGCCCTCGACGCCTTGAGCAAGCTCTATGTCGAAGGACAAGTCGCTGCTGTGAAATTCAACCCCGTCAACGACTATCTCGGCCCCATCTTCGAGGAGATTTTCGGAGGCTTCATCCAGCGCGGTTGGATCAGGTTCCTGTATGGGGGCGCTGAAACGGGAGCCCGGTTAGTCGAGCATCCGCTCGTCGACACGGTCCACATCACCGGAAGCACGGCTACCCACGACCGCATTGTCTTTGGTAGCGGGTCGGCCGGTGAAAACCGGCGGCGCTTCAACAGCCCTTTGATGAACAAGCCCATATCCAGTGAGCTTGGAGGGGTAAGCCCATTCATCGTGATTCCAGGTCCCTGGACCGAAGCGGACCTGAGGTTCCAGGCGGAGAACTTCGTGACCCAGAAGCTGGTCAATGGAGGCTTCAACTGCATCGCTGCCCAGGTGATGGTGCTTCCGGAGGCATGGCCGTTGAGCGAGAGGTTTGTTGAGCACGTTCATGAGCTCATGTCCGCCCAACCGCCCCGTCTGGCCTATTACCCCGGTGCAGATGAGCGCAGACAGAACGTGGCGGGTCGATCGGGGGCTCTGACTGTTGGTGCTTCTCCCTGCACCTATGTCGATGGAACCGACCACACCGATGACGACCCTGCCTATCGCGAAGAGTTCTTTAGTGCGGCGTTTGTCACAACTCGCCTGCCCGGAAACGACGCCGCTGCCTACCTCGAGAACGCGATCGATTTTGCCAACACCCGCCTCGACGGCACCCTGGGAGCCAACCTGGTCATCCACCCGGCCACGAGGTCAGAATTCGGCGACGGGTTTGAGGCCACCCTCGCCAAGCTGCACTACGGAGCGATCGCGGTCAACACCTGGACCGCCTTCAACTTCTTGCAGCCACGGGCACCCTGGGGTGCTTTCCCGGGACATAGCCTCGACGACGTTGGTAGCGGAATCGGTCTAGTTCACAACGCTTTGATGTTCGATCGACCAGAGAAGACTGTTGCGACCGGCCCGTTCCGGCCGGTCCCCCGAGCCTGGCTGGTGGGGGAGTTCCACTTATCTCCACGACCTCCCTGGTTCGTGACCTGTCCGACCGGGGCCCTCACTGCCGAGCGTTTCACCCGGTTCGCGGCGGATCACAGCCCGTCGCACCTTCCGGGGATCTTCGCTTCGGCCCTCCGCGGCTAAACAACTGAACCAACGCCTTCGGGCGATCGTCTCCAGCCTCGATTGGAGGAGGAGAGATATGACCACAGCAATGGTCGACCGTCCACCCGAGCTATCAACCGCCCCTCACAGACGCCGCAGATGGGCATTCGTCGTAATGGTCGCATTGCTGGGGGCGGGAGCAGCGGCCGCCGTCACCTTTCGACCGGTAGAACCGATACTGGTTACCGACGGGGCAGGCAGGATTTCCCTTATCGACCCCCGGACGGGAGAAGCCAGTTATACGGTCACCGATGCGATCAGGGCTCCCGACGGGTCCACCATCTATCGCGCCGAGGAATCGGGTGAAACGACTGTGGTCGAGAGGCTCGACCCCCAGTCCGGTGAGGTAATCGCCTCCACGCAGGTAGGGGGCAAGCTCGAAATCCGCGCCGTATCGCCGCTGGGCGACGTGGTTGCTCTCATGGCGCCTCGTCCGACCTCAACTGACCTGTATCTACCGGAACCCCGCGAGTACACCGCCATCAACGTGGTTTGGAGCGAGGGCCGCGAGCCCCGCAACTACACGCTCAAAGGCAACTTCGAACCTGAGACTTTCTCCACCGATGGCAAGACCCTGTTCATGCTCGAGTTCTATCCACCGACCGATCCCGATCGATACTTCGTACGACAACTCGATCTCGAGTCGGGCGGAGTAACAGAAGTCATCACCCCCGACCAGGGGGCAGGCATCGAATTGAACCCCGAGATGCGAGGGCATGCGAGAGCTCAGGTCATGGCACCCGACGGATCCTTCCTTTTCAGCCTGTACACGATCGAGTCGGGTGAGACTCCCGTTCATGACCCAGCCGATCCCCACACGGACCGGTGGGCCTTTGTGCACACCCTCAACCTCAAGGAGAAGTGGTCCCACTGCATCTTCCTGCCCCTACCGTTTGGCACCGGCGCCGAGTCGGCGATGTCGCTGGCGATTTCGGGAGACGGAAAGCACCTATTCGTACTGGACGCTGCCACTCAGAACGTTGCCCGGATCGATGCGAGGAGACTTCGGGTCGACACGACCGAAGAGATCCCCGGGCTTTATTCCACTGTGGCCAGACCAATAGCGGTCGGCCCGGAGGTCGTCTACATAGGTTTGGGGGACTCCGTGTTGGAGATGGGGCGGGAAACGCTGATACCAAACGCCGCCTTCGTGGTTTCCGCCTCGGGGTCGGGAAGCCTTCCGATCAAGGGGCTGGAGTTGGCTGCTGACGGGCGCACACTGCGCGTCGCTCACGAGTCGTCGATCAGTGTCCTGGACATGCCCAGTGAGCGGATCATCGCCACACTCAAGAGCCCGGGAAGAACTGGCAGCAGCTTTGTGGGAGATCCCGTGGGAATGCGGGCCGAGCTGTCCCTCGACTGGGTGATTCCTGGGAGCTGAAACCCAGCTGCTACGGCAGATCGACCAGCGCCTGCATCATGGCGGCGAGATTGGCAGGGTCCTGCTCTCCGCTCATGCGATGAGCCACCAGTCCGTTGCGATCGACCATTACATAGTAGGGAAACCCGCCCTGGCCAAAGGCACGTAGAGCACTGAAGGTTTCGTCATCGACCAGGGTTGGGATCGACCATTCTTCTCGTGCCAACCATGCCGAGGGCGGCCAGTTGGGGCGATCGGGAGAAGACGCTGTTGCCACGGAAATGAAGTCGACTCCGTCCGGAAAGTCGTTCTCCTCCAGATATCGCTCGATGGCCGGCACCTCGCGCTGGCAGTGGGGGCACGAGTGCGCCAAGAAGAGGACGACCTTGGGGCGGCCTTGGTTGGAGATCGAGATCGGTGTGCCGTCGAAGCCGACACCCGATACTTCCGGAGCGGGAGTTCCGACCGCTGGATCTCCAGCGGGATTGCCCGTAAACGGCGCCAGGGCCTCGCCGGTGATGGTGACGGTTCCAAACTCGTTGGCAGCGACGGGCTGATCGGGGCTCATGAGGATGGCCAGCACGACCAAAATCACCATCCCTCCTCCAAGAGCTAGCCCGGTGCGGCTTTTGACCGCCGGTTTGGGGGGCGGGCGGTGAGATCGGGGTCGCGACACTCTCAGGACTCCCTTCCAGCCGGCACGACAGCGTCCGCTTTGGCCCGGCGGTGCTCCAACAGCATCAGTGTTGCTATAGCCACGAAGCCAGAGAAGGCCATGAACGGGAGCGTGACGAACTCGAAGCGCTCGAACCAGATGAGACTGCACGGGATCTCCGGTCCACAGAAGCTCGATCTCGCCAGGGCGGGGATGTGTTCCTCGGCATAGTGGTAAGCCGACACGACCGCACCGACTGACGCCCATATGGCCAGCGACAGGCTGGGGACCCCAAGCCTTCGGTTGACCAACAGCACAACAGCCAGGGGGTACATGAAGCCGCGTTGGACCCAGCAGAGGAGACACGGAGTGAAGCCTGCGATTTCGGACATGAAGAGGCTCCCCAGGGTCGCCACGACGGCGATCGCGGCCGCCAACTCACGTGCATACCGAGACAACAGCGAATCGTTAGCGGTCGCCAGCCGCCTGGTTTGGGGAAGGACGATGACGGCGATGGCCAACGCCACAAGAGCCAAAAGGGCGAGAAAAGTGATTGTGATCTCAACCATTGGAGGGAGAAGGATCGAGAATCAGCCAAACCTTCACGTCCGAAAATGATGGGCTACGCGTTCGAGCTCGGACAGGGGCGTAAGTCCCGTGCACGCCCGTTGCCGCGGCTTAGACCGCGGCAACGGGGGAGTCTTTCTTTCAGTCCTGACGTCCGCGAACGAACCAGAACACAAAGAGGCTGGCGAAGGCCGCCACCGCCAACATCATCCAAAACGGACGGGCCTTTGACTTGGTCTCCTCCATGGGGACCTCCTTCCTGATCCCCAATGGTCGACCCGATCACCTTTCAAGGCCAGGGCCGAAAGTCGCAAAGGCGCGCTTGACGACGGGACTTAGGACCCTGGCAATGGTCCCCGACCGTCTCATGCTGGTCTCGAAGGAGGTCGGCATGCATGCGCAAAAGGGTGATCGGATAGTCATAAGAGGCCATCACATCGGCGACGCTGACCGAGACGGCGAAATCCTCGAGGTGGAAGGCGACGATGGCCATCCGCCGTATCTGGTCCGTTGGTCCGACGATGGACACGAGGGCCTGATTTTTCCTGGCAGCGATGCCTATATCGAGCACAAGAAGGCAAAGCGAGCCCGGGTCAACACAGCTTGATGGCAGGGCCTCATCCCTGCCCACCGGCGGGCGGACCCAGCCGGCATGCGGATTCTTGTCCGGGAAAGGGGGTGAAAAATATGGAGCTGAAAATATGGACTCCCTTCTTCAACATGGAGAAGGAGATGCGCTCAATCTTCGAGCCATTCCAGAGAGCGTTTGGCGACGTGACGCCTTTTGAGTTCCGCCCCACCACGGATGTGGTCAGGGAGAACGGCACTCTCAAGGTGACCGCTGAACTCCCCGGCATCGACCCTGATAAGGATGTTGAAATCACGATCGAGGGCGATGTTCTGCTGATCAAGGGCACAAAGATGGCCACCGAAGAGGTCACGGAAAAGGACCGCTACGTGCGCGAGCGGCATTTCGGAAGCTTCGAACGGCGCATTCCTCTGCCCGACGGGGTGGATTCGGAGGCCATCAAAGCGACCTATGACAAAGGCATTTTGACCGTCCGGGTCCCGATGCCCCTCGAGGCCGACAAGATGGTTCGCAAGATTCCGATCAGCGTCGGATAGGCGAATCAAGGGTGGTCCGGTCCGTTGGGCCGGACCACCCTTTCGCCCCGGGTGAATTCGGATAGCGTGGCGACCAACGTTCATGACTAATCCTGCGTCTCCGCACCGGCCCCTGCGAATCGGATTGCTGACCGCGGGAGGTGACTGCCCTGGTCTCAATGCAGCGATTCGGGCGGTAGTCGCACGTGTCACCGCCTCTGGCTCTGCCGTTATCGGCATCCGGAGCGGATGGGAAGGACTGATCAACGGCGAGACCATCCCCCTCGAGCGGGACGATGTCAGAGGGATTGTGGCCAGAGGAGGAACGATTCTCGGCACCTCGAGAATGGATCCTTATGTCCACGGGAAAGGTGCCGAGTCTGTGCGGGAAACCATGGCTGCCGCCCGAATCGATTGCCTCTTGGTCATCGGCGGCGACGGCTCGCTGCGGACAGCAGCTCGACTATCCAGCGAAGGACTGCCGGTGGTTGGAATCCCTAAGTCGATCGACAATGACATCGGCGGGACCGACGTCTCCCTCGGCTTCCACACGTCGGTTCAGATCGTCACCGATGCCATCGATCGGCTCACGAGCACCGCTGAGTCACACAATCGAATAATGGTGATCGAAGTCATGGGGAGGACGACAGGATGGATCGCGACGTATGCGGGGATGGCCGGTGGTGCTGAATCGATTCTGATCCCGGAGTCGCCGTATGACCTCAAGGATCTGGGTGATCGGTTAACCCAGAGACATCGAACGGGCCATGACTACTCGATAGTCGTAGTGGCTGAGGGAGTTGAGCCGCCCCCCGGATACGAGCTCCCCATCTCAGTTGATGCCTTTGGGTTCTCGCGGTTGGGTGGAGTTGGGTCCCTCATCGCACGCGAGCTCGAGCGACTAACGGACTTTGAGAGCAGGGTCACGACTCTGGGTTATCTCCAACGGGGTGGTACGCCGACCGCGTTTGATCGAGTCTTGGCGACCCGGTTTGGAGTAAGAGCAGCTGAGGTTGCTATGTCGGGATCCGACGGCCTCATGGTCGCGCTCAATGGTGACCGGGTCGTGGAAGTCGATCTAGACGCGGCCTGTCGTGATGTCCGCAGAGTCCCTTTGGACCTCTACAGCCAAGCGGGTTGGTTTTTCGCCTGATTCAAAAGCACGGCGCCCGGTCCGGTGGCCGAACCAGGCGCCATCGCGTCCTCAAGTTATGAGAAGGATGATGATGATTATCAGTAGAAGTGTTCCTAGTCCGATGTACATCCGGTTCTCCTTTCCTTGGAATTACGCTGACCGTCGGCCCACGCTGCGACGATTGAACGCCTCACCAGCCCGACCTCCCAGGTAGCCGCCGGCCAAAACAACCACTATGAAGGCGGCGAGAAGTGCCAGCGCCACGGGAGTGCGGACATCGGATCTGAGAGACGAGAACCAATCCGGGAGCCCGGCCGGACCAAAAGCGTTGAATTCAGGTCCAACGAGCGCACCAAGTAACGCGAAGATGGCTGCCAAGACCAGGAGCCAAAGTCCGGCACCGAGACCGTTGATCCCGCCATCGAATTGCGCCATCCTTCCTGCAACCCATCCTCCGAATAGGAAGGCCAGAAAGACGACGCCGAGGGCTACCGCGGAGCCGACCAGAGTCGCTTCCGACACCTGGCCTTCTGCGTCTATCAGATTGAGCTGATAATCGAGAGTGTCCGCCCCAGCAGCGATTAAGGCGCCAAGGAAGGCAAGGGCGCCGATGGCGGCGAACATGCCCGAAAGCGAAGCGCCTGCGTCTGCCCCATGGCGTGCGGTCGAGGCGGATACTTGAGCCTGTGAATAATGAGCAACGTCGCTCACCAATGCCTCCTTCTGATGGCAGGGTTTGACATACCCCGTCGGTCGATAGATCAAACGAGCCGGAAAGAGTCAGGAGGCTTCGGGCTCCCAAGTCTGTTGCTGCATCCTCCCCAACTGCGCAGCGCTCGGAAGCTGGCTGCGGCTCCAACCTTGCTTGTACAGGCGAAGGAGGAGGCGGCGACGCTCGCTGGGGGCGAGACCGCCCCAGATCCCAGCCGGCTGTCCAGTCTCTAGAGCAAACGACAGACAATCGTCCTGGACCGGGCAAGTCGCGCACACCTTCTTGGCTGGCCTCGTAGCCGAGGGATCGTCCGACAGAGGAAAAAACATTGCGTTGTCGAGTCCGCGGCATTCGGCGCGGTCACGCCATTCGTTTTCGTCCACCCATTCGACAGCCTCCAGGGCCCCGAGTGGAGGACGGGTAATGGATGAAGCGATCAAAACCTAAATCCCTTGCTCTGTGAATTGACTGCCTACCCCGACGAACCTCATGGCGAAACGCCATCGTGGCTGGCAAGAAGGCCAAGGACGAGGATGGCGGCGATCATCGTCACTACGAACCCGATGAGGACGAGGGCGCCCTTCCCGATAATGATGTGAAGAGGCTGTTCGGTAAGCGGCACCATGCGGCGCTGTCTACCCGCATCGGGCCCACGCAAAACTATCGAATCACTGGTAGCGGCTGGTACCCGCGTTGTGAAGCTCGTGTAACTCAGCGACTCCGTCGTCGTGATCGTCGGACTTCCAGCCGGTCGACATCTCATGAGCGACACCGCGCAGTCGGCCACGTTGATACCGAAGCTTTCGGGCCATCGTCCGGGTGACGTCCCTCACCCGGGCCATAGCCTGGTCCCTCAACCGAGCCCGCCTTGACCCTCCACTCGTGGGGTCGTATAGGTACTGGAGGGTGGCGCCCAAGACCGCACCCGACAACATGCGAAGCTTCTTACCCATGACAAAGTCCTCCTAAGTCTTCGTTGGTGTACCCCTGGTTCACTCAATCAAAACCCCACGGCCAGGGTTTGGAGCGATGGGGTCAGGGGTAGGCCGCACCTGCATTGACCGCTACGCGAAAGGAGGCTCCCCATGGAGGGCGCCAGAGACTTGGACGATGCCAGAGATTTCAGCTACGACTGGCAGGAACGAATGCAGGACGAGGGTCGGTGGCAGCAAGTGAGAGGTTCAATCCGCAACACCTGGGGCAAGCTGACCGATCAAGAGTTGGAGCAGGCGAGGGGGAGCTGGGACCGCCTTGTCGGCACGATCAAAGAGAAGACAGGGGAAAGCGCCGAGAACATCGAGCGTCGTTT
>JAICND010000325.1 GCA_025929005.1 Acidimicrobiia bacterium | reverse complement strand
GTCATGGTTTGAAGCATTCGGAGCTGGAGACCGGCAGGGTGAGCTTCGAGCAGGCCTGCCGCGTCGGCCAGAGTTTCGGCCGCCTCCTTCTCGCCCAATGCATGAATGACCTTGGCCCTCCTCTCCCTCTCGGCCTCTGCCTGGCGGGCCATCGCCCGGCGCATCGTGTCCGGAAGCTCGACATCTTTCACCTCGACCAGCGACACCTTGACGCCCCAGGGGTCGGTCAGGCCATCGATGATCTGTTGGAGCTCCCGATTGATCTGTTCTCGGTTGGTCAACAGGTCATCAAGGCCCGCTTGACCGATTATCGATCGCAGAGTGGTCTGGGCGATTTGGGAAGTTGCGAACCGGTAGTCCTCAATTTCGAGAACAGCCCGATTGGGGTCGAGCACCCGGAAATAGGTGACCGCATTCACCCGTACCGTTACGTTGTCTCTCGTAATGATGTCCTGCGGTGGGATATCCATCGTCACCGTTCGCAGGCTCACTCGCAGCAGCCGGTCCACGATGGGGATCAGGAAAATGAGACCCGGCCCGCGCGGTCCACCGACCACCCGACCCAGCCGAAACAAAACCCCTCGCTCATACTCGGGAAGGATCCGGATCGCAGACCTGAGGATCGTCACCAGCACGACCAGAGCTGCCGCCACGCCCAACAGTGCATCAAACGTCACCTTTGACCTCCTCCACCAGAAGGCGAATGCCTTCGGTGCCGACCACTATGGCCTCAGAGCCATCTTCGAGAGCCGATTCGGAGCGGATATCCCACCAGGTTCCGTCGAGGAACGCTGTCTGGTGTCCATCGACCGACTTCACTCGGACCATCCGTCCCACCAGGGTCTCGCGACCAGTCGAGGGCGGTTGGCGTCTGGCCTGCAACGCCGACCTTCCTGCCACCACGCTTGCCGCACCAAGTACCACCGCGCTGGGCCAAACCACAACCGGGCTCACCGCCACCGAACCTTCAAAGAGGAACAGACCACTCAGCAGCAATGCGAGAGTCCCACCGCCCGCCAGCACTCCGACCCCGGGCACGAACAACTCTGCGATCAACAAAGCGACGGCCAGTGCGAACAACGCGATTCCGGCGGCCTGAACCGGAAGAATGCTGAGGGAGAAGAAGGCCAGAACCAACATGATCGCGCCCGCGATACCGGAGAATCCGAGGCCTGGATTGGCGGCCTCGTAGATGATCGCCAGCGTTCCGAGTGAGAGCAGCAGGAAGGCGATGTTGGGATCGGCTATTCGGCCCAGCACCTCGCGGAATGCACCCATTTCCCGGCGGACCACGGTGGTGCTCTCGGTCGAGAGCCTTATACCCAACGAGGGGACTTCCAGTCCGTCGATCTGACCGAGGAGATCGTCGATGTCATCAGCCATGAGATCAATGACGCCGAGCTCCAACGCCTCCCGGGAGGTTACCGAGCGCCCGTCACGCACCGACTCCTCGGCGAATTCAACATTGCGGCCTCGCCGTTCGGCCACCGACACCGCAAAGGCCACTGCATCGTTAATTATCTTGTCCGTGATCTCGCCGCCTTGCAGATCAACCGGTGTAGCTGCTCCAATCGAGGTCGCGGGGGCCATCGCTGCGAGGTGCGCAGCCATGGTGATAAAGGTGCCTGCTGATGCTGCCCGGGCACCTTCGGGGCTGACGAACACCACCGTCGGAACGGTCGAGTTGAGCAAGGACTGCACGATGTCTCTCATGGATGTATCCAGGCCGCCGGGAGTATCGAGTGTTAGGACAAGGGCTTGGTAAGCCTCCGATGTTGCCTCGGTCACAGCATCGCCCACAAAGTCGGCAGCTACCGGGGTGATGGCACCCTCAACTTGGATCAGAAGAACCTTGCTGTCCTCCACTGCGATAGGCCCGGCGCCGAGCCCCGCTGCCATGATTCCCAGACTGGCGGCAAAGGATCGCATGGGGAGGCTGGCTCGCCTTCCGCTCACGCCCTGATTATGACCACCTGCGGAGATAGGTTGCCGGGATAGACCGAAAGGGAATTAACCGGGTCCTGCGGCTTCTCGAAAGAGCGCGGGAGTAGGAGGAGCAATGAAAGAGTCGCTGTCGCCTTCGTGGCGTTGGGTGTGATCATGTTGGCGCTGCCAGCAACGGCAACCGTGCATGAGATCAGCGGGATGTTCTGTGCCGGTGAACATGGAAATCATTTCCCGCCTGGGTTGTCCGGTGGTTCGAAAAGAGACAACTTCGCCAAACCGTTGTTCGCCACGGGGTTCATCGAATCTGTTGCGCCTTTCGCGGGAGATGGGGTTCATGGTCCCGGTCTCCTGATCAGTTTCGACTTCGATCATCCGGCCTCCAAAATTGCCCCGCACCCGAACGTGGACACGATCTTTGTGGAGATGGAACCTACATAACGGCTTTCGTGCTCGACTCGGACCACGGGTTCACAAATTGCGTCTTGCTTAGAACCACCTAAGCCGTAATCCCACCAGGGAAGTCGAAACCCCCCGGCCGCACTCCTTTGCCAAGGGGGGTATCTCTCGCTCGTCGGGCGGGCCGTTCACAGCCGTGGTGCTGGCAGTGGCGGTCTCTGGTGATGACGGCCCTGCGCCTTCAGATGCCAGCGTCAGCTATCGCTGGTCCAGTATCTGGGAGCCTTCGAGCGCTGCGGATGGCAGTGTGAGTGTCGCAGTCGTTCCAAAACCCGGGCCCGCACTCTCGAGCACCAATGACCCGCCCATCGCCTCAGCCAGTCGCCGGCTGATGACAAGACCAAGACCGGTGCCGGCCTGGGGGTCGTAGACGGAGCGTCCGGAGAAGGGCCTGAAAAGTGTCCCGAGAAGGTCAGGGGCGATGCCATCACCGTCGTCTTCAACGATCAACGAGATCCGAGGACCAAGCTTGTGAAGCGACGCCCGCACGGTTCCACCCGGGGTGAACTTCACGGCGTTGGAGACCAAATTCACCACGATCTGGC
>JAICND010000212.1 GCA_025929005.1 Acidimicrobiia bacterium | reverse complement strand
TTGGGCGGTAGCGACCTGAGAGGTCGTCTCGGTCATGCCGAAGGTACCCAACACCTCCAGTCCGGCTGCCAGTCCCCGTTCAATCAGAACCGAATCGGCCGGGCCACCCCCGAGCAGCACCCGGGGCGAAGAGGTGAAGCTGTCGGTTCGTTTGCTGAGTATGCGGTGGAGCTGGGTGGGAACCAGGGACGCCCACTCGACCCGATCGAGCCACCGTGCAGCCCGATCGGGGTCGCTTTCCAGGACTACCGCCCCACCACCAAATAAGGCTCGATAGATGATGCTGAGTCCACCGACATGGTGAAGGGGAAGCACGCACAACCAACGCTGGCCCGACCGGTGACCGAGATGTTCGGCCGAGGCTCGCGCCGCCGAGTCCCAGTTGTCGGCTGACAACCGCACGCCTTTGGGCTCACCGCTCGAACCGCTGGTAAACAGAATCGTGTGCGCCGGCCGTTGGTCAGAAAATGCTTGCTCGACCAAAAAGGCGGTGTCGGGTCGCTCGGGCGCGACCACCACCGCAGTAGCGCCGGTCATGGGAACGGCCAACAACTCCACCACCGACTCGACGTCCATCCTCGGCTTTACTACCAGTTGGGTCCCGGACCTGTCACCCAACACGGCCACCCGGTCGGCGACCCGCTCCGCCACTTCCAAGTAGGAAAGGGGCTCATCCCCCTGAATGAGGAAAGTTTCACCCGGCGCTTGCTCGGCTTTGTCTGTCAGCCAATCGATCTCACGTCTCACGGCTCATGTCTCACGCCTACATTCAACCCGTGATCTCAGAGCACTTCGACGCATCCCGATGGCAAGAGATTGACGGGACTGGTTTCACCGACATCACCTATCACCGAGCGGTCGACCAGGGAACCGTGCGCATCGCACTTGATCGACCGGAGGTGCGCAATGCCTTTCGCCCGCACACGGTCGACGAACTGTATGAAGCCCTTGACCATGCCCGTCAGAGCCCCGATGTGGGCGTGGTGTTGCTCACCGGCAACGGACCCTCACCCAAAGATGGTGGCTGGGCGTTTTGTTCAGGAGGAGACCAACGCATCCGTGGTGCGGATGGTTATCAGTACGAGTCAGAGTCAGGCCCCGCCCGGCTGGGGCGCCTTCACATTCTCGAGGTGCAGCGCTTGATCCGATTCATGCCCAAGATCGTTATTGCCGTCGTACCCGGCTGGGCAGTGGGCGGAGGTCACTCCCTTCATGTGGTCTGCGACCTGACCCTCGCCTGCGACGAACACGGCCTCTTCAAGCAAACCGATCCGGATGTTGCCAGCTTCGACGGAGGATTCGGTTCGGCGTACCTGACCCGGATGGTGGGCCAGAAGCGGGCGAGGGAGATCTTCTTCCTCGGCAGGAGCTACACCTCGGCCGAGGCAGCTGCGATGGGAATGGTCAATCGCTCCGTCGCCCACATCGAACTGGAAGACGTGGCCCTGGAATGGGCGGGTGAAATCGGAGCCAAGTCACCGACCGCCCAGCGAATGCTCAAATACGCCTTCAACGCCATTGACGACGGCTTGATCGGTCAACAGCTCTTCGCCGGTGAGGCAACACGCCTCGCTTATGGAAGCGATGAGGCGAAGGAGGGTCGGGACGCCTTTCTCGAAAAGCGCCAGGCGGACTATCGCAGATTCCCCTGGCATTTCTGAGAGAGGGCGCGAGGCGTGAGACTTGAGCAGTGAAGGCCCTCTGGGTTGAGGCGGCGCGCCCGCGCACCCTGCCTGCCGCCGTAGTTCCCGTCGCGGTGGGAAGCGCGATTGCCCAGGCGGATGGAGCCTTCGACTGGCGGGCGTGTGCGTTGGCTCTCATAGGTGCCCTGGCCATCCAGATTGCGGCCAACTTCGCCAATGATGTCTCTGATGCACGCAGGGGAGCCGACCAGGCCGACCGGGTGGGGCCGCAACGAATGGTTGCAAGCGGGGTGGCCACACCCAGACAGATGTGGACCGCCACCTGGGTTGCGATTGCGATAGCAGCCGCCTGCGGGATCGGACTCGCCTTGATTGCCGGTCCTCTGGTGGTCGTAATCGGGATGGCATCGGTCGTGGCGATGCTCGGGTATGTAGGCGGTCCCTTCCCATATGGGTACAGGGGTCTGGGGGAGGTGTTTGTCTTTGTGTTCTTCGGGTTGGTGGCGACTGCCGGCAGCCGTTTCGTCCACGACGGTTCGGTTCCCGCTCTGGCCTGGCTGCTGGCGGTGCCGGTCGGCTTTCTTGCGACCGCGATCCTCGTCATCAACAACCTTCGTGACCGCGACACCGACGCCAGGGCCGGCAAGAGAACACTGGTGGTGATGATCGGCACTGAGGCCGGGCGGCGCCTCTTCGTCTTACTGGTCATCGGGGCGTTCCTCGTCGTTGCCGGCGCTGTGACTGCAAGGATGGCGACGGGTTGGTTGCTGCTGGCCTGGCTGACGGCTCCGCTGGGTTACCGTCTTGCAACCAGAGTGGCGGCGGCTGACAATCCGGCGGAACTGCGACCTGCCCTCGGTCAAACCGCCCGCCTTCATCTGCTCTTTGGCCTCCTCGTGGCCCTCGGAACGATCATCGGCTCTTAGCCTCTTAATCTCTCCGTCTCTTAGTCTCTCGGTCTCCCAACCTCGAAGAAGGAAAACCATGGCGCGCGGTGGCGCCCGTCGTAACCCCCAACAGAAGCTCATCGAGGCCGAACAGCGTCGCGAAGCAGAACGCAGAACAGCTCAACGAAGACGTTGGGCGATAACTGTGGGAGTGCTGGCGCTCCTGGTGGGCTTCATCGTTTTCCTGGTGACGCGTCCACCACCGGCGGTCCTGGCTGAGGTTGAGACCTTCGGCGACATGGGCGCGAGCCACCTCGACGCCACCAGCCCCGCCCCGGCCTATAACTCGGATCCACCGACAAGCGGTCCGCACTCGCCGAGCGCGTTTCCATGTGGCATATACCGCGAGCCGGTGCCCGACATCAATCAAGTTCACGACCTCGAACACGGCGTGGTTGTCATCCAATACGACCCGACCCTGCCGGTCGAGCAACGCGACGTCCTGGAGGACTACGCCCGCGACGCCGGCACCCATGTGATCGTGGCGCCCCGGGAAGGCATGGATTCTCCGATTGTCCTAACGGCGTGGACCAAGCGGCTTGCCCTCGACACGGCCAACCGCGGCGACATATCTGTCTTTTATGACTCTTTCGCCCAGTTTGGGCCTGAAACCGGCGTCGCCTGTCCGTTTCAGATCGACCAAAGCGTTGACAGCTGACCTAGGGCCGGGTTCCGTCACTCCACTCATCGTCGGGACCGGATTCGCTTGACTCGAGCCGGGCGACATAAGCGGCTGCTTCGGTTCGTCGACTCATTCCCATCTTGGAGAGGATGTTGGAGACGTAGTTCTTCACTGTCTTCTCAGCCAGGAACATCCTGGCGGCAATCTCCCGGTTCGAAAGGCCCTCCGCGAGAAGGTGGACTAGTTCGGTCTCCTGGTCGGTCAGCCTGGCGAGGAGCGGGTCCTGGCGCGGACCGGAGCGAAGCCTGCTGAACAGGCGCTCGGTCATGGCTGGATCGAGCAACGACTCCCCCGCCCCCACCCGCCTGATGTCGGCTATGAGGTCGGTTCCTCTCACCCGCTTCAGAACGAAGCCCGCCGCGCCAGCGAGGATGGCTGCCATCAGAGCCTCCTCGTCGGCAAAAGAGGTCAGCATCAACACCTTGGTTTTGGGAAACTGAGACCGGATTTCGCGACACGCCTCGACCCCGCTGCCATCTGGCAGCCTGACGTCGAGGACTACTACATCAGGGATGTCGTGCCCGCTGCGCCGGACAGCTTCGTCAACGGTGGCAGCCTCCCCCACGACCTCGATGCCTTCAGCGCCGTCCAGTAGCGCCCGGAGACCAGCCCGAACTATCTCGTGATCATCGACCAGAAGGACCCGAAGGGGCTGCACTGTGTCCACGCCGGGCGAGGGTAGCCATGAGCAAGCGCCATTACCCTCGGGCCGTGACCGATTCCGTCGATCGCCTGGCCGCTCTAGCCCCGGCGGCCGCCACCGTACTGGAAGAGACCGACCTGGCCGTTGTCTTGAAGAGGGCAGTGTCGATGGCGGCGACGACCACGG
>JAICND010000263.1 GCA_025929005.1 Acidimicrobiia bacterium | reverse complement strand
CGGACACCGCGCTCGACCATCACCACCTGATCGTTCCCCTCGGCCAGGAGATATTCGGCAGCCCACAGCCACTCATCGATCGTGGCCGATGGACCTCGCCGAAGCAGTACCGGCTTGCCGATACGACCAACCGCCCTCAGAAACTCGAAGTCCTGCATGCTCCCCGATCCGATCTCGAGCAGATCAACAAACTCGGCAGCGTTCTCAGCCTCGGCTTGCTCGAGGACCTGAGTCACGACTGGCAACCCCGCAGCTCTCCCGGCCTCCGCCAGAATCTTGACCCCGTCCCGACCGAGGCCACGAAAGCCGTATGGCGTTCCGTTGTGCTTGAAGGCGCCGCCTCGCAGGATCGCCCCCCCCGACTCGGCAACCGCATCGGCCACTTCGTGCATCTGTTCCACTGACTCGACGGCACAGGGACCCGCGATGACGGGGAAAGGATCGTGGCCGATACGAATCGAACCGATCTCGACAATCGTCGAAACACTCTCGTCGGTCCTACTGGTCTTGCGTTCCATTTGCTCGTGCTCCTGGCGGTTGGCCGGTCCGGTTGATGAGGGTCCAGGAATGAAAAAACCCGGAGCCCTTGGCTCCGGGTTGGCAGTGGTCTTGCGTTCTAGCGCGTCACGCCTTCCCGGGCCTGGGCCCGGTAAAAACGAAGTAGGCGTAGAAGCGCGAGTTGTTCATCTAGGTGGCCACGCTACCGCTGGCGGTGGCTTGTGGCAATACCGCTCCGAGTTTTCGGTCGGTCTCAGGGGTGACAAGCGTATGTGTCCGGTCGAAGAGGAATAAGAAATAGAGGGAGCCGGCAGCAAGCACGAACCCGCTGACCTGGTTCCAGGTGAGGTTGCCGACCATGGCGTCTCCGCTTCCCACACGTAGTGAGTCGAGAGCAAATCGCTGCACGCCGTACCACGCTGCCCAGATCCAAAAGAGTTGGCCGTAATGAAGCTTGAAGTGTCTATACGCGTAAAAGAGGACCCCCATCAGGATCGCGGCCCCGATGAGGTCATATGCGGCTACGTGGTGATAGACCCCACAAATCCCGTCTGCAGCTGTGGCGCATTCGAGAGCATCGTGTTGGGGGGCGACGTCGTAGCCGGGCTTGATGGCGTAACCCCAGGGAGCGGAGGTGGCTCGGCCAAGATGTTCGACAATCGCCAGATCGCCTATCCGTCCGACAATCGTCCCCAACGCGAGCCCAAATGCAGAAACATCGAGCGTCGGCCAGATAGGAACTTTCAGAGTGCGCATCCGCCAGACTCCGCCGATGATCCCACCCGCAAAGCCCCCCAGTATCGAGAAGTTGCCAGAAATGGGGTTGAGAGCGGTCAAGGGGTCCACGCCGGCAAGGAGTGCGGCCGGGGTTGTCAGATACCGAGCACCAATCAGAGCCCCGATCAGACCCCACGTAAGACACGACTGATACTTCACCGTGTCGAATCCGCGTTTGCGGAGCTCTTTGGTGGCGATCCAGGCACCGGCCACGAAACCGAGAGCAGCGAAAAGCCCGTGCAACGAGAGGCGCAAAGGCCCCACGTCGAAAATGGGGATGGGCGGATATGAGATAAAAGCAATCAACACGAGCGCAGGGTAACGAGACTCAGGACGCTGCCTCAGAACTATGTCTCTGATTGGCCGCCGCGAGCATGGCTTTCCATGGTTCGTACAACTGACGCCTGCTTGGGGGTGGAATCGAGTCAGCAGTCAGCAAGGCGAGAAGGGCGTCGTCGATGCCGATCCGCACCAATCTCGCGACCTGTTGCCACTCGGCGAGGTCCTCGCGGTCGGCGGCCGAGCCCAACTGCGCAAGCTCCTCCAACCGCTCAGGCAGAAATGCGGCACCGATGCGAATCCAAGCCTGGGCGTAGAGATCCGCTCGCGGTATGACCATCTCGTTGGCGGCACGAACGGCGCCAGCATGGAAGGTCTCGTCGACGGCTTTCCGGGCTCGGGCCAGCTCAAACCGGTCCTCGTCAGTGAGGGCCCGCGCCTGTTGTATCAATGAATCCACGAGGTCTTCGGGGCGTCCTGAGGTTGAAGCAGTCAATGGCAGCCTCCCTGGCAATGTCGTGTCGGTCAGCCGTCTTAGGCCACCAGGTCATGGTAGGTTCGGGCTGGCAGGGGGTATCAAACCGGGAGAATGGAGTGCCCATGAGCACCTTGAATCGCCGTACCTTTCTCACCCGCAGCGCCGCAGCCATCGTTGGCACGGTCGGAGCCGTAGCCGGCCCCTATGGCGCCCTTGTGGCCCGGGCGGCATCCGGTGAGCCCAAGTTTGCGGCAGACAATGGCGGTTACGGTCCATTGCAACTCATCGCAGACCTACGCGACGGGGTCGAGCGATTGGCTCTGCCCGACGGGTTCCAGTACCGCTCCTTCGGCGTGCGAAACACGGCGCTCACCGAGGAAACCACCATTACCCCCGGGCGCCACGACGGGATGGCCGTGTTTCAGTGGACTGGCGGCAAGGTTCGCCTCATCAGAAACCACGAACAGACTCAACCGGTTCCGGTTGGCGCGTTCGGGGATCTAACAAAAGCCTACGACACCCGGGCGCCAGGGGGCACCACCACCCTGGAGATCTCCCCCCAAGCAGACGAGGTCAAGAGTTGGGTGAGCCTCAACGGCACAACTTTCAATTGCGCGGGCGGAGCGAGCCCATGGGGAACCTGGATCACATGCGAAGAGACCCCTAACGGATTGGACCAGCAACGGAGCTTCCTGATTGGCCCGGGAGCACCCGACGATCTCTCGTATCTGCAGAAGCACGGATATTTGTTTGAGGTGCCGGTTGATAGAGGTCCTGGTGAGCTGGTGATGGGAGAACCGATCCGCTCCGCCGGTCGCTTTGCCCACGAGGCCGCTGCGGTCGACCCGGCCACGTCGATCGTTTACATGAGCGAAGACGACTTCGCTTACGCCTCCGGGCTATTTCGATACATACCACCCAACAACCCACGCAAGGACAAGCGGCTCGCCGACGGCGGACGACTGGAGATACTGGGAATCATCCCCGACGGTGGAAACACGCCTGTCACGGTCGACCTCAGCGTGAACCAGGTACCGGGGACCACCTACCGGGTGGGATGGATAGAGATCGAAGACCCTGATCCGACCTTTGCCCCCGGGCTGTCTAATGATGAGGCTGCCAGGGTGGTCTTTCAGGAGGGCGAGAGCAAAGGAGCAGCGCGGTTTTCCCGCCTCGAAGGTATGTCGTACTTCGGAGGAAACATCTTCTTTGTCTCCACCGAGGGGGGCGGGCCTTTCGACTCGGATCCTCCACCCAACGCCAGCGCTGGCTTTGGAGGCGGATACGGTCAGGTGTGGATGTACGACACATCTTCAGAGACCCTTACCCTGGTTTTCGAATCGCCCGGTCCGGACGTCTTGGACTTTCCCGACAACATCACCATCTCGCCAAGACGCAAGAGTGTGATGCTG
>JAICND010000218.1 GCA_025929005.1 Acidimicrobiia bacterium | reverse complement strand
TCGACGTCGTTGTCGTATGCGCTCGGCCATGCTCTCACCCATCCCGACTACTGGACCGTGGCGATAGTTGGAGATGGGGCGTTGACAGGCGGGATGGCTCACGAGGCGCTGAACCACATCGCCGTAGCCCGGCCCTCCAACCTGATGATCGTGGTGAACGACAACGGACGCTCGTATGCGCCGACCGTTGGCGGCCTTGCGGCCATTGCCAATCTTGCCCACTACCGACTCGATCCTCGTTACGAGTGGGCTAAGCGAACGTTTGGCCGGATATTGCGTGGATTACCCCTGGTGGGAGAGACCGCCGACGAGCTGGCCAATCGCTTCAAAGAAGCCGTCAAACAGATCGTGGATCCTTCCACGGTGTTCGACACCCTGGGTCTGAAGTATTCGGGCCGCATCGATGGCCACGACCTCCACCTCCTCGAAGAGACGTTGAGACGGGGCCGCGAGTTCGGGGAACCGGTGATCGTCCACGTTCTCACCGAGAAGGGGCGTGGCTATCGCCCGGCCATCGATGATGAGTTGGAGAAGCTGCACGGGGTCCAGTCTTTCGACGTCGCCACCGGCAAGGCTCTCAAGTACGAGCTCAAGATGACCGACGTTGCGGGTCGTGCCTTGCTCGAAGCCGCCCGCCGCCGCCCCGAAGTGATCGCGATCTCTGCCGCCATGATCTCGTCCACCGGATTGCAGGAAATGGCCGAGGAGTATCCAGAGCGAGTTATCGACACTGCCATCGCCGAACAACACACGGTCACCCTGGCTGCGGGCGTGGCGATGGCCGGTCAAAGACCCGTCGTGGCGATCTACTCGAGCTTCCTGCAGCGAGCGTTTGATCAGGTGGTCACCGACGTCGCTCTGCATGATCTTCCTGTTACGTTTCTGATCGATCGAGCCGGCATAACGGGACCCGACGGACCCTCCCACCACGGAGCCTTCGACCTGTCTTATCTGCGTATGGTCCCCAACCTGGTTATCGGCGCCCCTGCCGATGCCGCCGAATTGGCCGGAATGCTCGAGACCGCACTTGACCACGATGGTCCCATCGCGATTCGGTTTCCGAAGGCGTCGGTTTCGGCGATGCCATCGTTGCCAGCCGACCCCGTTCCGCTCGGTGTCTGGGAGGAGCTATCGGAAGGCGACGACCTGCTCTTCTTGGCTGTTGGCAGGATGGTCGAGGTCGCTCAGAAGGCCGCCGCTGGCCTGGCGGGAAGTGGCTTGTCATGCGGTGTGATCAACGCCCGTTGGGTGAAGCCGCTCGATCCTCGACTGGCTGAGTGGGTCGCTCGATATCACCGGGTGGTGACTATCGAAGACAACGTCATCTCGGGGGGATTCGGCGCGGCCGTCCTCGAACACCTGTCTCTGAGCGGCGCGGCGGGCAAGGTGACCATCCTCGGTCTGCCTGATCGGTTCCTACCGGCCGGTTCGGTCGATGAACTCCTGAAGGAGATCGGCCTCGATCCAGACGGGGTTATCAAACAGGTGGGAGCCCTGTTCGGTTAGATCGGCCGGTTATAGCGCCGACAGATCCTCTACGACTGGAATCTTTTCACCTGTGGGCGATGTGACGAAGCTCGTAAAGCGAGGGGCACGGTCGATCAAGGCGTAGAGGACCACGGGAGCCCGCGGGTCTTCTACTTCGATCACCGGTACCCATCCGGTGACGTGAGTCGGCGAGCGCGGCTCGGTTGATGTGGCGGAAGTCTGACTGGCTTGCGGTAGACCTAAGGCACCGACCATGGCGACAGCCACCAGGGCCATGGCGCCGTGAACCAAGGGTCGGGCGATGGGTCGCAAGAACCGGGCCGTCCAGAGGGTGCGTCGCCGTGATCCCTTCGCGTTCTCCGCCGTCCGCCGTCGCAGTTCGGCTTCGAGCCGGTCCCAGAAGTCCGGTGTCTCCGGGACTGGTGGTCTGCGCAATCTAGAAGGCATGGCGTGCCTCGACTTCGATGGTGGGGCCGAGCAACTGGCGCAGGTGGCGTCTGGCACGGGAGAGACGCAAGCGGGCCGCGTTTGGGCTGAGGTTGAGGACCATTGCCGCTTCTGACGGCGAGAGACCGTCGTAGGCCACGAGTTCGAGAACCTCGCGTTCGCCCGTGCTCAGGCAGGCAAGGGCGGCCTCCAGGGCCGGTGCCTGGCGGGAGGCGTCGATGGCCGAGGCGACGGCGTCGTCTTCGGAAGATGTAAAGAGGACATGGGTGTTGCTGGCCTTGACCATGAGTCGGATGGATCCGGACGATCGCCGGCGTTGCCTGGCCAGAACCCGCCGGGCGATACCGAATAGCCACGGAAGGGCGGTGTCGGTCTCGGGGATATAGCGACCGGCAGCCTGTAGGGCTATCAGGAAAGTGTCGGCAACCAGGTCAGCGACGTCTTCGGGATCGTTGCAGCGTCTAACTGCATAGAGGGTGACCGGTCCGACGTGGCGGCGAAACAGAATCGCAAAGGCATTGGCATCCCCATGGGCAGCATCGTGGAGAAGCCTGGCATCGGTTACTTGGACCGGAGCCTCGTTCATTTCCAATACCAGGATTGCACATCTGTGGAGCTTTCGCATTGTTCCCTCTCCCAGATACAGGCTCCTTGCTATGGTCGGAAGCAGTAACTGCCCTATGGGAGGTGAGATGAGGAGAACCCTCGTCGTTATTGGAAGTATTTGGCTGGTTTTGGCGGCCTGTACCCAGGCTGCAGATACCACTACCACTGCAGGCGAAAACGGGGTAACCCCACCCACGGGCGAAACTCTGGCAGCAGTACAGGATCGGGGGACTCTCAACTGCGGCGTCAATGAAGCTGTTCCCGGCTTCGGATTCCGCGATCCTGACGGCAATTTCGTCGGTTTCGACATCGACTTCTGCAAGGCCGTGGCCGCCGCCGTTCTTGGTGATGCGACGGCCGTTGAGTACATCCCACTCACCGCCCAGCAGCGATTCACCGCGCTGCAATCAGGCGAGATCGATGTGCTGATCCGCAACACCACCTGGACGGCTACTCGTGACGGTTCTGAGGGAGCGACTTTCCTTCACACGACGTTCTATGACGGCCAAGGGATGATGGTGCGAGCGGACAGCGGGTTCACAAGCATTGAGGACATGGCCAATACCTCGGTATGCGTTTTGACCGGCACGACGACGGAACTCAATCTGGCGACCAGGTTTGGCACCATCCCATTTACGCCGCTGACGTTCGATGCCAACGACACCCTTCAAGCCGCGTTTATCGATGGGCAATGCGAGGGGTGGACCTCGGATAAGAGCCAGTTGGCGGGTGTGCGATCCAGCTTTCCCGAAGCCGATGGAGGTCCCGAAGGCCTCGTCATCTTGGACGAGACCTTCTCCAAGGAACCTCTTGGACCGGTGGTTCGCGATGGCGACACTGAGTGGGCTCAGATCGTCGACTGGGCGACTTTGGCGCCTGTGATAGCGGAGGAACTTGGCATCGACTCGGGCAATGTGAACTCGTTCGCGGACACCACCAACGACGAGATCCGTCGCTTCCTCGGGCTGGAGATCTCGACCACCGCTGAAGATGGCACGGTAACGGTGTCGACCTTTGATCCCGGACTCGGACTCCCGACGACCTGGGCCGTTGATCTCATCACGGCCGTCGGCAACTACGCAGAGATCTACGCCCGCAACGTGGAGCCTCTGGGTGTTCCCCGAGGCGTGAATTCACTGTGGACCGAGGGTGGCCTGCTCTACGCCCCACCGTTTCGTTGATCTGCTCACCTTTGGTGGCCTGCCGGGGGGCGGTGCAAGCCGTCCCTCGGCGATTGATATGACCGCCTGACGTGACAGCGGAGGTCGCGCGAAACCGGCCGCCGTTCTGGCGTGACCTCCGAGTGGTTCGTGTTGCGCTACAGCTGATAGCGCTGGTCGGGGCAGGAATCCTGGCCTATGTGATCTGGTTCAACCTCACCAACAACCTCCGCGCTCAGGGCATCCGAACCGACTTTGGCTTTCTCGACCAACCGATCGGTGTGCAAATCCCCGATTC
>JAICND010000346.1 GCA_025929005.1 Acidimicrobiia bacterium | reverse complement strand
GGCACCGGGGTCGCGCTCAGGAGCTCTTGCTTTGGCGATGGCCGCCGCGGACGGCATGGATCTCCACGTTGCGATCGATGAGCGATCAGCAGGGTTCTTTGCCCTGGGCTCCGCCAAGGCCGGGCACCTGGCCGTGGTGGTCACCACCTCAGGCACCGCCGCCGCCAACCTCTACCCAGCTGTCGTCGAATCCGATCTATCAGTTGCGCCTCTGATCGTGGTCACCGCCGATCGCCCTCCTGAGCTGCGTCACACCGGTGCCAACCAGACGATCGATCAGGTGAAGATGTTCGGTGATCGGGTCCGCTGGTATGCCGAGATGGGTCCCGGTGAGGATCGTCCTGGCGAGAGTGGATCCTGGCGCTCGATGGTGTGTCAGGCGGTCGCCACCGCCATGGGTAATGGAGGCCGGGCAGGACCGGTCCACCTCAATCTCGGGTTTCGAGAACCGCTGGTTCCGGCTTCCGACGACGGTCGTACCAGCGCTGCCCCGTACTCCAACGACCTGGGCGGTCGATCCGGTGGCGAACCATGGACTGCCTGGGACGAGCCCCCGGATCCGCCGCCGATGGAGGTGCCTGTGAAGAGCAGGGTGCTGGTGGTTCTGGGCGACGAGGGCAGCCCTCAGCTCGCCCGTGAGGCCATCGATGCTGGATGCGTCGTGATCGCCGAGGGGCACTCCGGAAGCCGGATCCCGGGAACCATCACCACCAGTCACCACCTGTTGGCTTCGCCTGCGTTCGCAGATAGCGCCCGGCCTGATCTCGTTGTGCAGGTCGGCAGGGTCGGGCTCTCCCGCAACCTGTCGTCGTTTCTCGCAAAGGTCCCCGATCGCCTGGTGGTGAGCCGGCACGGCTGGGCCGACCCCGAGCGCAGTGCGCGCAGGTGGGTTCGAGCGGTGACCTTCGTAGGTGGATCGGTCGAGAGCGGCTGGATCGAGCGCTGGTCGGAGGCGGAGGCCCGGGCCCGTCGCCTCCTCGACGCTGCTCTTGACGAGGCCTCGGTGCCGGACGAAGCCCGCACCGCCCGCGACACTGCTGCCGCCGTGCCCGACGGTGGCACGCTGGTCGTGGGCTCTTCGATGCCGGTACGCGACCTCGACCTCTTCATGACTGCCCGTCAAGGTCTCGGGGTCGTCTCCAACCGGGGAGCCTCAGGAATCGATGGGTTTGTCAGCACCGCCCTAGGGGTGGCTGCCACCGGCTCAGGCCCTACCGTCGCGCTGTCAGGTGATCTCACGATGTTGCATGACCGCAACGGTTGGCTCATCGAGCCTCGCCCACCCCTGGTGATCGTGGTGGTCAACAACGACGGAGGTGGGATCTTCTCATTCCTTCCGCAAGCCTCTTTCCCTGACCAGTTCGAGGATCTGTTCGGCACTCCGCGCGGTGTCAACTTCGCGACGATGGCCAACGAACACGGTCTCTTGTTTCAGCACATTGAGCACTCGGAAGAGTTGATTCCCGCAATCGTTGGAGGTGTTGCCTCGGGCGACTGTTGTCTTCTCGAGGTGCGCACCGATCGGGCAGAAAACGTCAAGCGTCATCGCCACCTGACCGAGCTGGTGGTGGGGGAGCTACTCGAGCGCTGACAGCATCGCCCGGAGCTTGAGACGAGTCTCCTCAAGTTCGTCTTCGGGAACCGACCCGTTCACCAAGCCGCTCCCGGCGAAGAGACGGGCCCGCGCTCCCGATAATTCGGCACAGCGCAGGGCGATGGCGACCTCGCCGTCACCATTACCGTCGAAGTAGCCAACTGGCCCGGCGTAGCGGGCTCGATCCATCTTTTCGAGGCGCCGGATAAGGGCAACGGCGGCCTCGGTGGGGGTGCCACCAACCGCAGCCGTGGGGTGCAAAGCCGCCACCAGGTCGAGTACATGACGCGGTTGGTCGAGGGTTCCATTGAATCTGGTGGCGAGATGCTGGACGTTGGCGAGCTTGATTAGCTCGGGGGTGGCGGGTCGCTGGAGGTGCCGGCAGACTTCGCCAAGCACCCTGCCAACCGATGCCGCCGCCAGAGCGTGCTCGAGCTGGTTCTTGACCGACGCCTGCAATTCCTTGCCGAGGATCTCGTCTTCAAGCTGATCATCACCACGACGGGAGGACCCCGCCAGGACCTGGGATGACACCTCGAGCCCCGCCAGACCCACCAACAATTCGGGTGAGGCACCCACCAGTCCTTCGACCAGAAACGTGAAGCACTCAGGAAAGCGGCGATGAAGACGCCGCACGACTCGCCGCGAATCAAACGGCTGCTTCGACCAGAGGGCATGGTCGCGGGCCAGTACCACCTTCTCGACCAATCCTGTGGCGATGGCGTCGAGAGCGTCGACCACCGCTTCCATCCAGAGATGGTCGGGCAACGAGGATCCTGCGAACCGCGCTCGATCGGCCCGGGAGTCCGGGGTCGTCCGTGCGTTGAGATCGGGAGGGTCACCGTTCAGAACCTGCCACGATTCCGATCCGACCCGGGCCAGCACGGATTCGGGAACGATGACGACCGAGCCGGCAGCTTCTGGATCGAATGTGTAGCTGACGAAGGCGATCGGTCCGGGGCGTCCGTCATTTACAGCTCGGCTGGCCCACCAGTCGCTGACGACTTGTCGGGCAGCGGCGTATCTGCCCGGGCCAACGCCAGGGTCGAAGCGGGCTGCTACCCCGAACCCGTACAGCTCGATCTGGGGGCTGATCCAGACCGACTCGGGCCGCGCATCGAGCGGATCAAGCGTGGTCACTTGCCCAGCCTCTTGCGGGCCCCGTCGGCCAGGAGCCTGCGGAAGTGATGTTCTACCAACTCGCCCGTGGCGGG
>JAICND010000333.1 GCA_025929005.1 Acidimicrobiia bacterium | reverse complement strand
GAGGATCCAGACGGCTCGGTCCAGATGGCGCGCGTCGGCCCCGAAGCCGTGGTCGAGGGCCTGGAGCCCGGTGACCGGATTCGCCTCGAGTACCTCCTCGGCACGGTGACCAGCGTCACTCGCGCGTGAACTCTATCTGTCGACATCCCAACATTCTGCATCCGAATATCGATGCTCGGCCATCCATTCTCCCATGTAACTGAAGAAGCCCTCAGCATACCGAGGCGTTCCTTCCGGAGTCTCGATGATGAAGGAATGCGGGGCGTCCTCTATAACGACAATTTCGTGCTCATCCCCGGGCGCTGACGAGAAGGCACGGTTCAAGGCCGCCCGGGTCGATACGAGGGGGACATTCTCGTCCAGCTCGGCGAGGAACCAAAGGACAGCGCCTGTAAACTGTTCCAGAGAAGGGATCGGTGTCACGGCGTGGTTGCGCTGGGACCACTCCCACCACCAAGTGGACCAGACCTGACTAATCGGCCCCTCTCCAAACGCAGCGCGGTACCATGGCTTGTCGAGGTAGGGAGCGACCAAGGTGTCGGCCGCTGAGAGTGGTCCCCCGCTCGTCGCTAAGGCGTAGATCTCACGCGTGAGATCCATGGCATAGTCGAGGTCCAGTCCAGCCATTCCCTCGGCGCGTAGCTCCTGGCGAACTTCGTGGAGCACCGTCTCGGCGGAGGTTAGTGCGGCACCGGCACGAAGGATTTGAAAGTCTGTCTCCGACGCCGCGACGGCCGCAGGCGGAACGACCCATCCGCCCTGGCTGCTTCCGAAGAGCCCGATCCGGTCTCCGTCGAGCTCCGGTTGTGCCGCAGCGAAGCGAACCGCCCCTGCGGCATCAGCCGAGAGGGCTGCAAGGTCAGGCTCGCGCCACGCGTCGGCGTCCGTCGTGTAGCCTCGCTTATCGTAGGCTAGGACCGCCACGCCGTGTTTCAGAAAGAACGTGTGGAAGGTGCCGCCGTAGCGATTGACAGGACCTGAGCCGTGGACGGACACGACGACGGGGTGCGGCCCCGCGCACTCAGGAAGGAGGAGACGACCGCGCAATTCGGTGCCATCCTCGGAGATGAAATGCACGGTCCGCGTCCTATGAGGATAGATCTGTTCGCCTCGGATCGGTTCGTGTCCAGGCTCGCGCCACACGAGCGAGTTGAACTGCCCGTCGACATCGGCGACGAACTCGATCTCGATCTTTGCGGAGCCGAGCAACCCGATGGAGCGCAGGACAGTGTCGCTGACGGGCTCGAAGACCCCGCCCTTGTCGAGGCCTTCCGTTTCCATGTAGACATAGCGGCCTTGTCCTCCTTCAACCATATACCCCCCCGTGATGACCTCCCCGGTTTGGAGACGAAAAGAGCCGTCGAAGGCGTCTAGCGTCGGCTGACAGAAGGCTTCAGTTGCTGCGCCAAGGATGATGAGCGCCCACGAAAGAGCGGGCAGGATGAGCAAGCGGAAACGAGAAAGAGCAGGCATTGATTTCAGGCTCCTATGGCTCGGGGAGCAGTACGCGACCTTTTAAGATGTTTCTGGAAGCCACCTACCGTTCAGGTTCTGCGGCGGGCCGCGCAGCGGACCGTCCGCTGCAACCGGTTGTTAGCAACTGTGCGCGAATTCGGCATCCGAAGCGAGGGTCACGGGGTTCCATGAGGCACCGTCTCGAACCATCGCGTTGAGGATCACGAGCAGTTTCCTCGTGCAGGCGGTCAGAGCGACTTTCGGGGGCTTCCCGCGCTCTCTGAGTCGCTGGTAGAACTCGCGGATCACGGGGTTGCGCTGACTTGCGGTCAGGGCGGCCATGTACAGCGCCACGCGTACGGACCGACGACCTCCCCAAACCATTCGCTTGCCCCTCAAGGTGCCCGAGTCCCGGTTCAGCGGTGCGACGCCGACAAGCGCCGCGATCTGTCTCCGACTCAGGTGTCCGAGCTCCGGCAAATCCCCGATCAGCGTACGCGAGACTACCGGACCGATCCCGGGCACGCTCCGGAGCAGATCCTCCTTCGCGCGCCACACCGGGCTCTCCTTGATCCGGCGCTCGAGATCGGAGTCCACCCCCTTGAGCTGCCGCTTGAGCCACTCGATGTGCTGCCGTATCCCCTTCGCAACCGCCTTGGGCGCCATCTTGAGCCGGTTCTTCTCCGCCACCAACATCTCGATCAGCTGACGGCGACGGGCCAGAAGGGCAGTCAGTTCCTGGGCTTCCTCATCCGGCAGTGCCCGCACCTCGGGCCGCACGCGCTCGGCGAAAAGCGCGAGCACCCTCGCATCGATACGGTCCGTCTTGGCGAGTTGACCCGTGGCCCGTCCAAAGTCTCGTACCTGCCGCGGGTTCGCCACGACCACCGGAAGCCCAGACTCAGCCAATGCCGCGACCGCCGCCGTCTCGTGCCCTCCGGTCGCTTCCAGGACCACCAGCGTCGGCGCCCGCTGGTTCAGCTCTGCGAGAAGCGTCTCGATCCCAGACTCGTCATTGGGGATCTTCCACGCCTCTCCTCCCACGGCCACCTCGAGCTCCGACTTGGAGACATCGATCCCTACGTAGGCGGAAGACTCCGTCATCGCTCGCTCCTGATCGCCGGGAGAATGATCGTGCGCCGTCCTACCTTGCAGATCCGGGCTCCAACGGCCCCAACAACTGTTCGGACTCGTCACGATCTCACAGAGGACGGCGCCCAGGCTAACAATCGGTCTCCAAAAACCTCAGGCGCGACGGGCTACCGTCCCCGCGTACCGCAGAAAACTACCCTACTCCTCGTCATACAAGGCCGCGGTTTGTGGAATTCCGCAGGCGGTTTCCCGTGCATTGGTCATATCGACTCTCAAGGTTCGATGCCGTACGCGGCTTCAAACCGGATCGTGTTGGAGCTGGCATCTCACGATATTGAACCTGCGAGGCCTAATCTTTGGTCTCGT
>JAICND010000306.1 GCA_025929005.1 Acidimicrobiia bacterium | reverse complement strand
GACGCCGGGATCCTTCCCCTTCCGCTCGGGGTGACGATCCTCGGGGCGGTGGCGGCGTCAGCGCTCCTGGCGCTGGGCATCTCATACTTCACCTTCGCCCGGCGTGGGGGCTTGCGGGGAGTCGAGTTTGCCGTTGTCACTTTGGCGGTGTCGGTGGCGCTCGAGCGTTTGGCCAACGCCGGGGGACCCATCACCGGGGGTCAAAACGGGATCTTGATGACCTATCGCTTGGGACCGTTTCATCGGGGCCACGGTTTCTACGTTCTTGCCGCGGCGATCCTCGTGATTGTCTACTTGGGGCTGAAGGGCTTCCTCCGATCTCGTACGGGCTTGGTCTTTCGGGGGATCGGCCAGAACGAGGAGCGGGTCGAACTGCTCGGTTATGACGTCCCTCGGGTCAAGCGGTGGACATTCGTGCTCTCGGGCGCCATCGCCGGGTTGGCCGGCAGTCTGTTCTACCTGCACGAAGGGATCGTCTCGCCGGCGGCGGTGGGCGTGGGATCTTCCACCCTGGTCTTGCTGTGGGTGGTGCTGGGAGGCAAGGGCACCCTGATCGGCCCGATTGTGGGGGCGGTGGCGCTTCCCTATCTCACCGCCCGGCTCTCGGGCACCCTTCTCGACACCTGGCTCGTGGTGGTGGGAGTGATCCTGGTGGTGGTGATCCTTCTCATACCGGCGGGGATTTTCGGGTTCCTCAACCGGGAGCGAGCCTCGTGAGCATCCTCACCGTCAGCGGAATCAGCAAGACCTTTGGCGGACTCAAGGCCGTTGCCAACGTCGATCTCGAGGTAGAGCGGGGCGAGATGCACGGCTTGATCGGTGCCAACGGGGCCGGCAAGAGCACCCTCCTCCACCTTATATATGGTCGCATCCGTCCCGAACAGGGATCGATCCGGTTCAACGGAACCGACGTGACCCTGCTCCCGGTCACCGCTCGGGCCCGGCTGGGGATGGGTCTGGTCTTTCAGATCATCTCGGTCTTCGACGGGCTAACCGTCGAGGAGAACCTATTGCTCGGAGCCCTTCCCAAGGACCCCAGCCGTTCCGACCCGGTCGATCAAACCGAGGTGGAAAAGGTGATCGACCTGGTCGACTTGGGTGCGGTGCGCGATCGAAGCGCCGGCAAACTCGGTCACGGCGAAAAGCAGCGCCTGGAGATCGGAATGGTGCTTCTTACCCGGCCGACCCTTCTCTTGCTCGATGAACCGACCTCGGGAATGACCGCAGCGGAGAGCCGACGGACCGCCGGCTTGCTGCAAACCCTCCGCTCGGAAGGGGAGATCGATGCAGCGATTGTGGTTGAGCACAACATCGAATTCATCCGACTGGTGGCGGATCGGGTGACGGTGATGCATCGGGGCTCGGTCCTGGCAGACGGTCCGATCGACCAGGTGCAAAACGACCCCGCCGTGCAGGCTTCTTTCTTGGGGAGGTTGCATTGACGGCGCTTCTCGAGGTGGAGGACCTCTCGGCGGGTTACGGCCAGAACACGGTCCTGCGCGGAATCTCATTCACGGTGGAGCCGGGAGAAGTTGCCTGCGTGATGGGTCGCAATGGGGCGGGCAAGACCACCCTGTTGAGAGCGTTGATGGGAGTTCTTCCCAAGATCGGGATGGTGCGGCTGTCCGGGGCCGACATCAGCCACCGTCCCGGTCATCGGATCAATGCGGCGGGGATGGTCTGGGTGCCGCAAGAGGCTTCGGTCTTTGCGGGACTGACAGTCCGCGATCACCTCGTCATCGCTCTGCAGGGCCGCCGTGACGAAGAGGACGGTATGGCCGCGGCGGGCGAGCTGTTCCCAGTATTGGGGGAGCGCCTGGGCCAGGAGGCCCAAACCCTTTCCGGTGGCGAGCGCAAGATGCTGGCGCTGGCCCAGGCTCTGATCGTGAAGCCAAAAGTGGTGCTGATGGACGAACCAACCGAAGGGGTGGCACCGGTAGTGGTCGAGCAATTGATACCGGCGATCGGGTCCGCTGCCGCCGAGTCGGCCGTCGTGCTCGTCGAACAGAACATCGACACCGCGCTTGCCCTGGGAGGGAACGCCTACATCCTCGAGCATGGCTCGATCGTCGTTTCGGGAACCGTTCGTGACCTTCATGACCGCGGTGTCCTCGCCCAAAGGCTGGCGCTGTGATCCTCGGCTTTCTTCCTGTCGACTCGTTCAATGTGATTGTCCTGGCCGCGGTGTTTGTGCTGGTGGCGACTGGACTCCACTTCACCTTCGGGATGCTCAACGTTGTCAACCTGGTGCATGGAGAGTTGATCCTGATCGGTGCCTACACCACGCTGCAGGTGCAAAAGACGACGGGCAACGTCCTGTTGGGAATGGCGCTCGCTCCCCTCGTCGCCGGGGTCGTTGGGTTGGCGATGGAAAGAGGAGTGCTGCGCTTCCTCTACGAACGACCGCTCGACTCTCTCCTGGCCACGTTCGGTCTGTCGGTCATTATTCGCCAGGTCGTCCAGTTCATCTTCTCGCCCAATCCGCAGACGGTGCGCAATCCGATCGGGGGGTCGTTCCTTCTAGGCGGATTCAACATCCCCTGGTGGAGGCTGGTCATCGTTCTGGTCACCGCCGTGTTGCTCGTTGGGCTTATTCAGTTTCTGAAGCGGAGCCGCTTTGGGCTCCACGCCCGGGCCACGGTCGCCAACCCGGTGCTGGCCGAGACTATGGGCATCAACAGCGCGGCGGTTCGAGCCGGGCTGTTCACATTGGGCTCGGCGATCGCCGGGCTGGCCGGAGCGATGCTCGCCCCGATCAGCACCCTCAACCCTCAGTTCGGTTTGCTTTTCTTGGTGAACTCATTCCTGGTGGTGATCATCGGAGGCAAGGGGTCTCTGCGGGGTCTGGTGGTGGCCGGGGTGGTGCTGGGCGGAACCCTCGCGGCTCTGCAATTCCTCATATCGACAGTGCTGGCGCAGATCCTCATCCTCGTCATCGCCATCATTGGGGTCCGGGTGCGGCCGCTCCTGGGACTGGTCCGGGAGGAGCGAGAGCTCCGACCTTTGCGATCGACGACAGTTTGAGGGGTGCACGGTGGAGACCAGTCTCGTGTG
>JAICND010000536.1 GCA_025929005.1 Acidimicrobiia bacterium | reverse complement strand
GGTTTCACCGTGTCGGGGGCGATTCAGGTGGAGACGGTGTTCTCCTGGCCCGGTTTGGGCAAGCTCACCGTCGACGCCGTCAGCCAGCGCGACTATCCCGTGCTGCAGGGAGCGTTCCTCTTGCTGGCGATCTCGGTCATCGCCGCTAACCTCGTGGCCGAACTCCTCTACCTTCGCCTCGATCCCAGGGTGACCGAGGTATGAACCTGGTTCGCAGGCTTTGGAAGCATCGCCTTGGGCGGGTAGGGCTGATCATGCTGGGGATCTCGCTGGTGGTGGCGATCTTCGCCCCGGTATTGGCTCCTTACGACCCCAACGACAACGTCAGACCAACGATCGACGATATCTACGACGGTCCCTCGCGGGAACATCTCCTGGGGACCGACGATGCCGGGTATGACGTGCTCAGCCTTCTCATTTACGGGTCGCGAGTTTCGCTTCTGGTCGGTTTCGCCGGGGCGATCATCGCCCTCTTCATCGGAGGACTCATCGGACTGGTGGCAGGTTTTCGAGGAGGCAAGCTCGGTAACGGCCTGATGAGGTTCACCGATTTCTTCCTCGTCATACCCGATCTGGCGCTTCAGATCGTGATCGTGGCCATCATCGGACAAAGCCTTCAGAACATCATCATTGTGATTGGGGTCCTCGGATGGACCACGACCGCGCGGTTGGTGCGGGCCCAGACCTTGTCCGTGCGTGAGCGTAAGTTCGTGACCAGGGCGCGGGCGGTGGGCGCCTCCGACTTCTACATCTTGCGTCGTCATGTTTTTCCGCAAGTGCTTCCGCTGATGTTGGCCAACACCGTGCTCACGATTTCGCTGGCAATTCTTTCGGAGTCAACCCTCGCCTTCATTGGCCTGGGCGATCCAACCGTGACCTCGTGGGGACAGATGCTCAATTATGCGTTCAACCGCGGTGCCGTCTCGGCGGGCGCATGGTGGGCCCTCATTTCCCCGGGTCTTGCGATTGTATGGGTGGTACTGGGAGTGACACTGGTTGGAAACGCCCTCGAGGACATCGTCAATCCTCGCCAGGGCCGCCATCACATGGAACCGGAGCCGGTGCCACCGGTGGTGCCTCTGGTCGGGGAGGCGCCGCTGGCGGCGCTGGCAGTGCGCAACCTCACCGTTGATTTCGTGGCACCCGATGGCACCCGCTCCCGCGCAGTGGACGGCGTAACGTTCGAAGTCGACAAGGGCGAGGCGCTGGGATTGGTGGGGGAGTCAGGGTGTGGCAAGACCACGACCATGCTCGCTGCTTTGCGTTTGCTGCCTCCCGGAGGTGAGATCGCCGACGGTGCCGTCTATCTCCTCGGGGAGAATGTCCTCGCCCTCTACGAAGACAGTCTTCGGGCGACCAGTTGGACCCGGATGTCGATCGTGTTCCAGGGAGCCATGAACGCCCTCAACCCGGTCCGGAGCATCGAAGATCAGATCATTGAAGCCGTTCGAACCCACTCCGAGACCGGACAGTCCGGAGCACGCCGCCGTGCGGGCGAACTGTTGGAAATGGTCGGGATCGACGAAGACCGCGGGTCGGAGTATCCGCACCAATTCTCGGGTG
>JAICND010000461.1 GCA_025929005.1 Acidimicrobiia bacterium | reverse complement strand
TCCGTACCACAAGCGGACGCGGCCGAGGTCAGCCGGGCAGTGACCACCGCTCACGCTCGGTACGCCAACGGGGTCTGGCGACAGGCGCCGGTGCGTGAGCGGCGTGATGTCCTGCGCGGGATAGCTGATTTGATCCGCCGTGACCATGAGCGTCTGGCTCGCCTTGAGTCGGTCAACACCGGCAAACCGATCGGAGCGGCGCGCGGCGAGATCAACGCCGTGGCAACAACCTTTGACTACTACGCGGGGGCAGTCGACAAGATTCATGGCCAGACCATTCCGGTTCAGGCCAAAGGCTCCCTCTTCACCTTTCGGGAGCCGATCGGAGTGTGCGCCGCCATCGTGCCCTGGAACTTTCCGATGTTGATTCTCGGATGGAAGGTGGCGCCAGCTTTGACCATGGGCAACTCGGTAGTGGCCAAGCCTGCCGAACTCACCCCTTTGACCGCTTTGGCCCTGGCCGAGTTGGCTTTGGAGGCCGGTCTACCCGAGGGCGTCTTCTCGGTCGTCACCGGTAAGGGGTCGGAAGCTGGCGACGCCCTCGTGAGGCATCCACTGGTCAGGAAGGTGTCGTTTACGGGTTCAACCGAGGTGGGAAGCCAGGTGATGAAGCTCGCCGCTTCCGACGTGAAGCGGGTCTCGCTCGAGCTGGGAGGGAAGTCGGCCAACGTGGTGTTTGCCGATGCCGATCTCGACGTCTGCATCCCTTCGTCCCTCTGGTCGGTCTATGACAATGCTGGTCAGGATTGTTGTGCCAGAACCAGGATGATCGTGGAGCGGTCAGTCTTCGATGAGGTGGTTGATCGTTTCGTGGAAGCCGCCCGCCACATCAGAGTGGGGGATCCGATGACCGAAACGACGGAAATGGGACCGTTGATCTCGGCTCAACACCGCGACCGCGTCGAGTCTTACCTGGAGATAGGCGCCGCCGAAGGTGCCCGCCTGGTGACCGGCGGGAAGCGTCTTGATTCGGCTGGTCATTTCCTGACTCCAGCGGTATTGCTCGATGTGACGCCTGATATGAAAGTGATGCAGGAAGAGATCTTCGGACCGGTAGTGGGCATCATCCCTTTCGATACCGAAGACGAGGCGATCCAACTCGCCAACGATTCGGTCTACGGACTCTCCGGCTCTCTGTGGACCCGCGACCTCGCCCGGGCCCTGCGGGTCGCTCGTGCCATCGAGACCGGGATGTTGTCGATCAACTCGTCGTCGAGCGTCCACATCGAAGCGCCTTTTGGCGGCATGAAGCAGTCAGGGATCGGTCGCGAGCAGGGGATGGTGGCTCTCGAGCACTACTCGGAGTACAAGAGTGTCTTCGTCTCTGAGGCGTGAGTTGTGAGTATCGGACTTCTTCTTTGTGATCATGTTCGGCCCGGGTTTCGGGTAATCACCGGGGACTATCCCGACTTCGTCAGGCGTCTCATCCCGGGTAGCGAGGTCGTCGTCTATGACCTGCCGGCAGGTGAGTTCCCTCAGGATCTCGACTCATGTGAAGGGTGGATCACCTCGGGATCACGGCACTCGGTCTATGAAGACGTTGCTTGGATCTCCCGATTTGCGGATTTGGTTCGTGTTCTCCATCACGAGCAAAGAAGGCTGGTGGGTGTGTGCTTTGGCGCCCAGATGATCGCTCATGCTCTTGGCGGCAGCGTCGGGGCGGCGACGACCGGGTGGGCCGTCGGCATCAAAGAAGTAGAGGTCCTCAGCAGGGAGCCGTGGATGGAACCGGCGGTGGGCTCGTTTCGAATCCTTCACAGCAACTCCGACCAGATCAGCTCACTGCCATCCGTTGCTCGATTGCTCGGACGCGCCCCCGAGGTACCGGTATCAGTGTTCGCTATCGACGATCACATCGTTGGTTTTCAGGGTCACCCCGAGTTTTCTCCTGGATATTCGGCGGTGTTGATGGAGGCTCGCCGGGGCAGCCTTATCTCCACGGCCGTGGTCGACGTGGGGTTGGATTCACTGAGCGAGCCTCCCGACACCGACGTGCTGGCGTCCTGGATCCAGCATTTCCTGACCAATCCTTT
>JAICND010000272.1 GCA_025929005.1 Acidimicrobiia bacterium | reverse complement strand
TTCCCGTCTGGCCCTGGACATGCGACCGCTCGGCAATCCGTTGGAGGTTGTTGAACGGGCACGCTCCAAAGCCATCGAGAGCGAGATCGACGAGCTCGAGAAGCGGCTAGCGCAAATGGATCCACGATCGGAAGGTCATTCCGAGGTGCTTCGCCGCCTGATAGCTTTGCAGGGGGCACGGAGACTGCGGGAGACATGATCGAAGACATCGAACGCCTGGTCGATCATCTGCTGCGACGGGGTCGCCAGCGGGGTTTTCTGACCGTGGCCGAGGTTCAACAGGAGCTGGAGGAGGCGGAGGCTTCGCCCGAGGCCTTCGAGCGGGCTGTCGACATGCTTCGCTCCAAGGGGATCGAACTCACGGAGGAAGAGCCCGAGCACGAACATGGGCTCGACACCACCGATGACGTGTGGGTTTCCGACCCGGTCCGGATGTATCTCAACGACATCGGGCGCTATCGACTCCTTACCGCCCAGGAGGAAGTCGAACTTTCGATGTCATTGGAAGCCGGGACTCGTGCCACCTCCCACCTCGAGAAGACCGAAGAGCTGACCTCGGAGGACCGCACGATTCTGGTCGCCACGGTTCGCCGCGGTGACGCCGCCCAACGACGCCTGGTGGAGTCCAACCTCCGCTTGGTGGTGTCGATTGCCCGGCGCTACGTCGGACGGGGGATGGCTCTCTTGGATCTGATCCAGGAGGGAAACCTTGGGTTGATGCGGGCCGTTGAGAGGTTCGACTACCGGCGCGGTTTCCGATTTTCCACTTACGCCACTTGGTGGATCCGCCAGTCGATTACCCGTGCCATCGCAGACCAGGGACGCACCATTCGGATGCCGATCCACATCGTCGATACGGTCAACAAACTGACCAGGGCCCAACGGGACATGGCGCAAGCCTTGGGCCGTGAGCCCACCGTAGAAGAACTGGCAATTGAGCTGGATCTGACGACCGAACGTCTCGTGGAGCTAACCCGGATTGCCCAGGACACCATTTCGCTCGAGACCCCGGTGGGGGAGGAGGACGACTCAACTCTCGGGGACTTTGTCGAGGACACCGACGCCGAGGTCCCGGCCGACGCCGCCACCTTCCGGCTTCTCCAGGAGAACCTGGCGCTGGCACTCGAAGGCTTGAACCCCCGCGAACGGGAAGTGCTCATCATGCGCTTCGGTCTGGCAGATGGCCGCATGCGAACCCTGGAAGAAGTGGGAGAGCATTTCAAGGTGACCCGCGAGCGGATCAGACAACTCGAAACCAAGGCGTTGGCGAAGCTTCGCCATCCCGAAAAGGCGCGGAACCTGCAGGGCTTCCTGGAGAGCGGCTAAGAGCGGTCTTTGAGGGCCCCTGCGCCCTTGTCCAAGCCGTTCGCCACGACGGTCCGGCTTAGGTTGGACACCCCCTGAGCCTGGTCGACGATCTGGCTCACTGCCGGATGTCTGCGGGCCTTGGCCCACAATTGTTTGATTTCTTCGTAACGTTGCTTTCCGGCCCGGGCGCCTAGAACGTATCCGACGGCGCCTCCGATCATGAGTCCCAATTTGAATCGCATGACTGGAATTGTGGCAGGCTTCGGCGGATTTGCACCACAGGGTGTCAACGACCCTTGACGACTTTGCCGCCCTTCATGACGAAGTCGACACTCTCGAGAACGGCGATGTCTTCGGTGGGATCGCCATGCACTGCGACCAGATCGGCGTAAAAGCCAGGTTCTATCGAACCGATCCGGTCCTCCCATCCCATCAGCTCTGCAGCCCAGAGGGTGGCGCTGAGGATTGCCTGCGTCGGGGATAGGCCGTTCTTGACGTAATGGGCGAACTGACGTCCGGCGTATCGATGGGGAAACATCCCGCAGTCGGAGCCAAAAGCGATCCTGACACCAGCAGCCACGCACCTGGAGAAGCTCTCTCGCTGGGCGTCGGCCACTAGTTCGTTCTTCTTGAGGACCTCAGGGGCATAGCCGAGTTTCGACCCCTCCGAGGCGATCCATTCGGCGTTGTAAAGGTCGGCGACCAGGTAGGTGCCGGCCTGGCTCATCAAGTCGATCGCTTCGTTATCGAGAAGCGAGCCGTGCTCGATGGACCTGGCACCGGCGCGGACAGCCCGTTTGACGGAGTCGGCTCCGTGGGCATGAGCGGCGACGTGGACACCGTGCTCGGTGGCGATTTCCACGGCTGCTCTGATTTCGTCCGCGGTGAGTTCCGGTGAGGCCGGATTGGTACCCAAGGTCTGTGGGGCCCCGGTGGCGATCACTTTGATCAAGTTGGCGCCGCGACCGAGGATCTGACGAACCGTCGCCCTGGTCTGGTCCACACCGCTGACCACTCCGAACCTGAGGTCTGGGGGCACAATCTGGTCGGTGTCGACCGCCAAGCCGGTGATGTCGCCCGCTCCACCAGGTGAGGTCACATAGGCGCCGGCACACTGCATGCGGGGACCCTTTACCCAACCGGTGTCAATCGCCTCGCGCAATGCCACGTCGGCAAAGGCCCGGAACGTGCCGACGTCACGGACAGTTGTGAACCCGCAATCAAGCATCTCGGCGGCGTGCCGAACCCCTTCGAGCACCTCCTGGGCGGCGGATCGGGTGACCAACTGTGCGTAACCCTGCCCATTGTCGATCTGCCCGATCAAGTGGGTGTGGCAATCGATCAGCCCCGGCAGCAGCGTGTGGTCGGGAAGGTCGATGACGGCCGCGCCATCGGGCGCATCGGCGCGGGCGGCCACCCCTTTGATTCGCCCGTCTTCGACAACAACGGCCTTCCCATTGACGATCTGTCGGTGCCTCGTGTCGAGGATTCTTTCCGGCACAAGGACGGTGGTCACAGCCGCCGACGGTAGCGGGACCTACCTTCAGAAAAACATGTTTGGGACCGTTCTGTGGCGGGTACACGAATGTGTACGAAGGGCCAGCGATCAACTTTCAGACTCAGGTTTGGAACGAGATTGCTGGCTCTTCCTAATTGCTGCCGCTGAATCTCGACAGCTTTGATTGCCATTTGCACTGACTAGTCCCATCGCGTCGACCAAGTTTGGTTCTGGGCCTGACCAACCAAGCGTCAAGCATGCACGAACGTGAGGGCTTTTTCACGGCGATGGATGCGCCACACGCGAGGTCGAGAAACGTACGGGGACCTGATTTGGCTGGTCGGGAGTAGAGCGAAACGCCCGTCTACTCGGAGCGCCCACTTCGCATTTCGCCGGCGATTCGAAGAAGTAGTCACCTCTGGTGCACGGGTGGCATGGATGGTCAAATGTTATGAAGCCGGGAGCCTTCCGAAACCTGTTCCCCGGTCCGAACGGCTCGCGAGGGAAAGCGCGCTCTAGCTAGGTCGGCGGTGCCTTCTCAGGCAAGTCCCCTAACCCAAACCCTCCGT
>JAICND010000433.1 GCA_025929005.1 Acidimicrobiia bacterium | reverse complement strand
TACCGCCGCGGCAGCCGCGTCCCTATGCGGCTCATGATCTCCCAGGGGATGGTGCCCATCAACTCGGACCATTCCGACACCGGCACCTCGGCTCCACCCTGTTGCCCCACCAGCACCACTTCGTCGCCAACGTTGACTGGGCTATCCCCCACATCGATCAATAGTTGATCCATCGTCACATTCCCGGCCAGCGGATACCGGCGGCCGCTGATCAGAACCTGACCTCCCCGGGCAGCCAGGTTGCGGGGCACCCCATCGGCATATCCGATCGGGACCGTGGCCACCGTCGAGCCGACTTCAAGTGGTCGAATGCGGCCATAGGACGGGCGCTCACCCGCCGGTAGCCGCCTCGTAAACACCACTCTGGACACAATCCTCATCGCCTGTCGCAGATCTACCGATCCGACGGTGCTCTCACCGGGATGGACCCCGTAGACACCGATCCCGCAGCGGACCATGTCCCGACGGGAGTGTGGGAAGAGAACCGCCGCGGCCGTATTGGCGAGATGTGTCATCGGCACCCTGTAGGACCCGACTACCCTGTCGAACCGGTCGATCTGGACCTCCGTGAAGTTGGTGTCCTCTTCGGACACGGCAAAATGCGACCACAGACCCTGCAGCGACAGGCCGAAGTTCGAGATCGCCGTAATCACTTCGGGAAGTCCCTCGGGATCAACACCCACCCGATGCATGCCGGTATTGACCTTGACCTGCACATCAGTGGCACCAGCCGCTGACAAGGCCTTTGCGTAAGAACTCCGGTAGACGGTTGGAGTCAGTCTCCAATGGACCACCTCACCAGCGTCTCCATGGTCAGGTTCCGAGAGCAAGAGGATGGGGGCCTCGATGCCGGCCTCCCGCAGCCGGATGCCCTCTTCGACCAGGGCCACCGCCAACCAGGTAGCCCCGGCCTCGAGAGCGGCTTCGGCGACGGGGACGTCACCGTGGGCGTAGGCGTCAGCCTTGACCACCGCACACAACTGAGCCGGCGCAGAAATCCGGCCAAGAACGGTCACGTTATGGCGGACCGCAGTGAGGTCCACCTCCACCCAAGAGGGTCTCACCGAAACCGACCAACGTATCGGGAGAGTGAGTCAGCTGTGACTGTCTCCGAACGTGCCAATTCGGCCCCAGCCACCCCATGCCAGTAGGCGGCGGACCTGGCGGCGAATAACGAAGGCAGCCCGGCCGAAAGGAGGGAGGCCACCATCCCGGCCAGGACATCGCCAGTACCGATCGTGGCCAGTTCGGGACCGCCGGACCTGACTGCCCACGGCGTCGAGCCATCGGTCACCCAAGTTGGATTGCCCTTGAGGAGCACTACCAGACCCATTGAGGATGCCAGCTCAGCGGCCGCTTCCGGGGTCGGTTCCTGACCGGTGAGTCGCCGAAACTCGCCATGGTGAGGGGTCATTACCAGGGGACCTTGGCGGGCCGGCTTGGAGGGATCGATCACCGTCAGTGCATCGGCATCAACCACGACGGGGCCCCTCCACTCAGTAAGGAGCTTGCGAACGAGATCGCCGTGAGCTGCCCCAAGACCCGGGCCAACCACAAGAACGTGGAATCGTTCCGGCAACGAGGTGATTTCGTATTGCAGGAGTTCGGGAGCCGCGGCAGCCGCAGCCGCTAAGGATCCTGCCGGAACCGCCAGACCCACTGCCCCTGCCCCAAAGTGCAAGGCTGCTCGGCCTGCCAGGACCGCCGCACCGAGCATTCCCGGGGCGCCACCCACAACCAGTACCGAACCAGACGACCACTTGTGGGCAATGCGAGGACGTTCCGGCAAAGGGGCATCCGCCGCTTCGACGACGAAATACGTAGGCGTCCCTCCCATTAGGCCGATATCAGCTACCTCGACCTCGCCGCACCGATCCGGCCCCTGCCCAAGGAGATGACCGGTTTTGAGCGCGTGGAACGTGACGGTGCGAAGGGCCGTAAGACACTCGTCGGTCACTTCACCCGTACTTGAGTCGAGTCCGCTCGGAACGTCGACTGCCAGGACTGGAGCCGGATGTTCCAGCCATGGTTTCACCTCGGGGGGAAGGCCCTGACGAAAACCGCCACCGAACAATGCATCGATGATCAGATCCACCGCGCCTGGCGCCACCACCGGGTCGAACCTCACCCCCTCCACCTGGGCCCGGCGGTACGCATCCTTGGCTGGCTGTGTCTTGGGATCGGCAAAAGCATGGACCCGAACCCCGACACCCCTGCGGCGAAGATACCTGGCTGCAACAAGGCCATCTCCGCCGTTGTTGCCGGGACCGACCAAGACCGACACCCGGCTCCCGTAGGTCACTCCCAAGGCTACGGCCGTTCGGGCCACC
>JAICND010000415.1 GCA_025929005.1 Acidimicrobiia bacterium | reverse complement strand
CGGGGTACCCCCCTCGGCCCGCCCCGCCTTCGTCGACATCGGCGACAGACCATCCTGGATGCCACCGATCGACCCTCCCGCTGTCACCGTCGATGATGGTGACTTCATCGAGGTCGACCAGAAGCGACATCTACAAGTTCTGTTCACCCCTGGGCACGAGGCATCCCACATCTGTCTTCGCGACTCGGTCTCAGGAGCAGTGTTCGCCGGGGATCACATCCTTCCCCGCATCACTCCCCATGTCGGATACGACGAGCTGTACGACGATGTTCTCGGCGACTTTCTCGAGTCGCTCCTGAAGATCGAGCGGCTCCTGGTGACGACTACCTACCCGGCCCACGGGGATCTCGTTGAGCATGGTTCTGCCCGGGCCGAGCAGATCTTCCTCCATCACCAACGCCGTTTGGAGGGGATGGTCGACGCCGTCGAACCCTTTGGCTCAACCGCCTGGATGGTGATGGAGAAGGTGTTTCGGCCCAACCTCTCCCCCATGGATCAACGCCTCGCCCTACGCGAGACGATCGCCCACCTTGAACACCTGAGGTTGAGAAATCGGCTGCGATCAACCGAGACAGGCGGCGCGGTTTCGTATCACCGGCCCTAGCCGGTTTCGATCAGCTCACTTCCTCGGGATGTTTCCACGGCACCAACACGCAGAACTCGTTTCCTTCCGGGTCAGCCAGCACAACCCAGGGCACCTGACCCTGGCCGATGTCGGCTTTGACCGCTCCCATGGCCAGGAGTCGTTCGACCTCGGCGTTCTGGTCGGTTGGGTTCAGATCCCAGTGCAATCGGTTCTTCGCCGTCTTGGCCTCGGTGACTCGATTGAAAGCGATCCCCGGAAAAGTCCATTCGTCTTTGGCGATGGCCGAGTAGCTGTCTTCCTCGAATACGACTTGATAATCGAGTACCTCTGCCCACCACCGCGCCAGTTTCGGCGGATCCACCGCATCAACCGTCAGGGAGAACCACTTGATCGACATTGCACCTCCATGTGCGAGCAACCTATCCGCGATTGCGGACCATCGTTGTCCGCAGTCCCGCCGCTACTCCCCCGCCTCGGCCCACAGCGAGCGCATCAGCGCCGACCGCTTCAACAGCTCGCCCAGCCGGCCCCGATCGACCACGTGGCCGTCATCCATCAGGAGAATCTGGTCGGCCCGCTCCAGTGCCGCCCGGCGGTGGGACACGACGAGACACGTCACCTCCCGTTGTGCCAGTAGCCGGCGCCACAACTCCGCCTCGGTGTGAAGGTCGAGGGCCGAAGAAAGATCGTCGAACACCAATAACTCGGCTTCCGTCGCCAGCATCCGCGCCGCCGCCGATCGTTGCACCTGGCCGCCTGACAACTTCACGCCCCGCGCCCCCACCATCGTGTCGAGCCCCTGTTCCAACCTTTCGAGATCCGGGTCGAGAACTGCCAGTTGGACCGCTTCGCGCAGCCGCTCGCGGGCGGCCCGATGTCCCATGGCGATGTTGTCGGCCAGTGACTCCGAGAAGAGCCGCGGCACCTGGGCGGTATAGGCAGATCGCGGAGGGACGAAGAACGAAGCCGGGTCCTCGACCAGCTTCCCGTTCCACCGGATCTCTCCTTGAGCTGGAACCAGCCCTAGCAGCGCTCGCACAAGGGTGCTCTTGCCCGAGCCGATCCTTCCACTGACGACGGTGAACGAGCCCCGGGCGATTTCCAGATCCACAGCATCGAGACCTTCGCCGCCATCGGGGAACCAGTGGCTCAGCCCGGTCACGTTGAGTTTCTCCAGTGGCTCCACACCAATCGTCGGCAGCTCGATGGCGGCTTCACCCTGGAGTGACACCCGGTCGCGATCGAGCAATACCTCGTCAGGGGCATCGACGGCCAGCGCTCGGATCCGCTCGAAAGCAACCCCGGTGCGACGGTGCTGGGCGACGATGTCACCGACAAAGGCCATGTAGTCGGTCAACCGAGGGAGGTAGGTGAGAAACACGGTGAGGTCGAATATGGTGAACTCGCCGGTCCGAATTGAACCTGCCGCCACCAGCAGGGTCATCGCAATCGAGATCGTCGACATGTTGCGGTTGATACCCCGCAGCACTTCGGTGAGAAAGGTGTCGCGCAGTGCTGCCTTGTGCCGGGTTGAGTTGAGGGAGGCGAACCTCGCCAGGATCGGCACTTCAGCACGCGCGAGCTTGATCGCCTGCACCGCTCCGAAGGTCTCGCCGATAAATCCGGTCACGTCATCGGTGGCCTCTCTCATGGCTCGGCGCCGCTTGCGAATCTCCGGGCTCAGCGCCTGAGTCAGGAAGCCGGTCAGAACCAGCGGCACCAGGAGGATTCCGGTCAGCCGCAGATCGATCACGGCCATCACGATCACAGCCCCGACCCCGAAAGTGATCAACCCGCCCATGTCGACCCAGTTCTCCATGTACTCGAGAAGGTCATCGACGTCGTCGCGGAAGGTGCTGACGGCCTCG
>JAICND010000387.1 GCA_025929005.1 Acidimicrobiia bacterium | reverse complement strand
TGACGAGGAGGAAGGTCATCGAAAGATTCGGCGGATGCCTTCCCGGCCTTCCATGGCCGTCACGAGAGCAGCAAAAACCCGGGGGTGACCCCGCAACAGAGGCCTCTCGGATGGAACCAACCCAACCCGGGGTTGGTGCTTCTTCCCGGTCGCACATGGAAAGGTGTCTTGTATGTGCGGCATTGTTGGCTACGTAGGTCCCCGTCCGGTCGTCGAGTTGCTGATACCCGGTCTGGCCCGTCTCGAATATCGGGGTTATGACTCAGCAGGTCTTGCCATCCAGCAACAGGATTCGATTGCGGTCATCAAACAGGTGGGGCGGATCGCTGACCTGGAACACGCTCTCTCGTTGAGCCCTCTCCCGGAGGGGCACACCGGGATTGGACACACCAGATGGGCAACCCATGGTGCCCCGAACACGATCAATGCCCATCCGCATCGGGATTGCACCGGATCGGTCATCGTCGCTCACAACGGGATCATCGAGAACTGGGCGGACCTGCGGTCCGAATTGATAGCCGGAGGACATGAGTTCGCATCCGACACCGACACAGAGGTCGTCGCTCACATGCTCGAAGACCTTGCTGATCTGCCACTCGCCGAAGCCGTTCGATCCGTCATGAAACGCACCGACGGTGCTCTGGCGCTGGTTGTGATGAGAGCCTCCGACCCCGATCTCCTGGTAGGGGCCCGTCGAGGCAGTCCGCTCGTCGTCGGCAAGGGCGACGGCGAAAACTTCCTGGCCTCGGACATCCCCGCCTTTCTCGAGCACACCCGGCGAATGGTGGTGGTCGACGAGGACCGCGTTGTCGAGATCACCAAAGAGAGCATCAGGATCACCGACCTCGAAGGAACCGAACTTCCCCTCGAGGAGCGGGTCATCGAGTGGGACCTGGAAGCAGCCGAAAAGGGCGGTTTCTCCACTTTCATGGAGAAAGAGATCCACGAGCAGCCGAGGGCCATCACCGATACCTTGCGCGGGCGGATCCGTCGTGACGGGTTGGTTGATCTGAGCGAACTCGGTCTGGATCCTGAGCGGCTTCGTATCGTGGACAAGGTCTACGTCGTTGCGTGCGGCACCTCGTTCCACGCGGCGATGATGGCCAAGTACGCCATCGAGCGTTGGGTGCGGCTTCCGGTCGAGATCGACATCGCTTCCGAGTTTCGCTACCGGGATCCCGTGCTTGATTCGAACTCGCTGGTCATTGCAATATCGCAGTCCGGCGAGACCATCGACACGATGGCGGCTGCCCGTTATGCCAAGGCGCAGGGGTGCCTGCTGATCGGGGTTACCAACGTGGTCGACTCCGCCCTCGCCCGTGAGTCCAATGCGGTCCTTTACACGAGGGCTGGACCAGAGATCGGAGTGGCGGCCACCAAGACGTTCACTACCCAACTGGTGGCGCTGCAACTGCTGGGCCTCTACCTCGCCCAGGTGAGAGGCAGCCGGGACGAGGGCTCGCTGGTTCATCTGGCGGCTGCGGTCCGCAGTCTCCCGAAGCTGGTGGAGGAGGCGCTGCAGGCGTCCACCGACATCGAGGACATCTCCCAGAAGTTCGCACACACCAGGGATGTGTTCTTCCTCGGCCGCTCAGGCGACTTCCCCGTTGCGATGGAGGGCGCCCTCAAGTTGAAAGAGATCGCCTACCTGCGGGCCGAGGGTTACGCGGCTGGTGAGATGAAACACGGCCCTATAGCCCTCATCGAACCCGGGGTACTAGTGGTGGGAGTCGCCACCGACACTCATGTCAGGGCGAAGACGATCTCCAACATGCAGGAGATGAAGGCTCGGGGCGCCACCATCGTAATGGTGGTCGAGCGAGGCCATGAGCAGGAGGCCGAGGAGGTCGCCGATCATGTTCTGACCGTTCCCCCAGGTCCCGATCTGATTTGCACGGTGACCGCGGTGGTGCCCCTGCAGCTGCTGGCCTATCACATTGCCACTGCCCACGGTCTCGATGTCGACAAACCCCGCAACCTGGCCAAGACGGTCACGGTGGAGTAGATAGGGGTGGCTACCGTCCCGGTATGCGCATTATCGGCCTCGGAGTGGACCTCGCCGAAATAGCACGGGTCGATCGAGTGCTCGAGCGTTTTCCGAGGTTTGCCGATCGCTGCTTCACCGAACACGAACGTGCCTACGCCTCTCGTTTTGCCAAACCTGCCCGGCGTTACGCGGCTCGGTTCGCCGGCAAGGAGGCGGTGATGAAGTCTTTGGGGACCGGATGGCGGCGCCTTCGATGGACTGAAATCGAGATAACCGGAGGTGGGAAACCGACCGTGAGGCTCTCAGGACGGGCGGCAGCCCGTGCCGACCAATTGGGAGTAAGCGAGGTTCTGGTGACGATCACGCACACCGATACGACAGCACTGGTGATGGCCGTGGCGGTAGGAGAGCACTGACTTGATCCCAGTCATCAGCCCGGACGAGGCCACTCGTCTTGACCGGTCGGCCACCGTTCCCGTTGAGGTGCTAATGGATCGTGCGGGTCGGGCGGTGGCCCGGACGGCCGTAGCCTTGGGGGCAACCTACGGGTGCCGGGTGTCGGTCCTGGTCGGTCCCGGCAACAACGGCGGGGATGGCCTT
>JAICND010000061.1 GCA_025929005.1 Acidimicrobiia bacterium | reverse complement strand
ACGAGGTAGATCGCCGCGACGATGAGCGCCGCACCCAACCATCCGGTTGGAGTCAGTCGTTCGCCCAGCACGACGGCTGCAGTGGCGACCCCGAATGCCGGCTCGAGGGTCAGGAGTATCCCGGTTCGGGCCGGGCCGATGACGGTCTGCGCCCAGATCTGAAGGAGGAAGGCCCCGGCGCTCACCCCGAGCGCCGTCAGGATGAGGGCAGGAACCTCTCGTGACGTCGGCACCCGGGGTCCCTCCAGAAGAGCGGCGGCGGGGAACGCCAGGACCGCCGTGATGAGAACTTGGGCCGCCGTGAACGGAATGACCGGGTGGCGGGGGGCGAAGCGAGCCAGGGCGACTATGTGGCCGGCAAATGCGCCCGCACACACGAGCGTCAAGAGGTCGCCCGATCGCAGCCGCAAGCCTTCGTTGGCGGTGAGCAGAACCACGCCCATAAATGCGACTACGGCACCAACCACCACCCATCCTCCGGGCGAACGTTTCGCCAACGCGGCCGCCAGCAAGGGCGTCACGATCACGAAGAGCCCCGTAATCAGGGCGGAGTTCGATGCGCTGGTGGTGGTGAGCCCCACTGTCTGGGCGGCGTATCCGAGAAATAGCAGGAGCCCGGTGACCGTGGCGTCGCGCCACAGTTGCATGCCGCGGGGGATACTCAGAATCGCCAGAGCCAATCCGCCCAGAAGGAATCGCCAGGCGACGAAGTTGATTGGTGGGAAACTGGCGACCGCATCTTTGATGACAACGAAGGTCGAGCCGAACAAGAAGGCGGCCGCGGTGAGGGCGAGTCCGGCCAGCGTGGTTCGGCGCACGATCAGGTGTGCAGAAGGTCGGAGACCTGGTGGGCGACTACGTAGAGGCCCGTCGCTTCGACCGCCGGACCGGCTTCGGTGGCAAGCTCACCTGTGATGCGGAGCCGGCGTCCCGAACGGACACCGAGCCAGGCGCTGAGCCCCAGCGGTCTCTCGACCGGCACAGGTTGGCGAAACCGAAGCTCGAGATTGGCCGTGACGCAAAGGACCCCGTCGAGGATGATTCCGGCCCAGGCCATGATTTCGTCGAGGGCTGTGGCAGCCAGGCCTCCATGGAGCACACCAAACGTTCCCCGATGAAACGCGCCGGGTATGAATCCGGCAGCAACCCCTCCCGATATTGCGCGGAAATCGTCAATCCGCAGTCCGGACGGGTTGGCGCGTCCGCAGGCGAAACATCCGTCGTCGTAGTGACGGCGCACCCTGTCCACCAGTTCCGTCAGCGTCAACGATTCCCCATCCGTGATCTTGTGCCCGATCGCCGCCGCGACATCGCTGTTGAAGTCATTCACGAGGGGCTGAGGCTAGGCAATACGATCTCTTCCCCATGCCATCAGTTCCGCCAGGGCCAAGCACCGCTGCCCGTCGCCGGGCGGCCCGAATTCTGGCGCGGCTCAAGCTTCGCTATCCGGAGATAGGCACCGCGCTTGACTACGTCAATCCGTGGCAGCTGCTGGTAGCGACGGTGTTGTCCGCTCAGACAACCGACGACACGATCAATCGGATAACGCCGGTTCTCTTCAACAGGTATCCCACACCGTTCGACATGGCGGAGGCCAACCCTGAGGATGTGGAGAGCATCGTTTTCTCGTCGGGGTTCTATCGCCAGAAAACCAAATCGGTAATCGCCCTCAGCAAGGCTCTGGTGGATCACTTCCAAGGAGTGGTTCCCAACGACCTTGAGGCTCTGGTCACCTTGCCTGGGGTTGGTCGCAAGACGGCCAGCGTGGTCCTCGCCGAAGCATTTCACAAGCCTGCCATTGCCGTCGACACCCACGTTCGCCGGGTTTCGCGGCGTCTGGACCTGACAACGCAAACCGACCCCGTCAAGATCGAACGAGAGCTCCGGGCTCTTTATCCGCGACGCGAGTGGCCAACGATCTCGATGCGATTCATCCAGTTTGGCCGCGACATCTGTGACGCCCGGCGACCACTGTGTGGAGAGTGTGAGCTCAACAGGATTTGTCGTTGGCCGGGCAAGACGGTGTGACCCTCGACCTGTCACGAAAAGCGGTCGACCGACGAATCCTCGCCCTGGCGATTCCCGCGCTGGGAGCACTGGCGGCCGAGCCGCTGCTCTCTTTGGTTGACACCGCGTACGTCTCTCGACTGGGAGTGGCCGAACTGGGGGCATTGGGGGTCAATGGGGCGATTTTCGGATTTACGTTTGTCATCTTCAACTTCCTTGCCTACGCCACTACTCCCTTGGTGGCCCAGGCGTTGGGCCGGGGCGACGAGCCCCAGGCGGCGCAGGTAGTCGGAAAGGCCCTCTGGTTGGCAGCGAGCCTCGGTGTCTTGATCGCGGTTGCCATGATCGTCGGGGCTCGGGGACTGGTCAGCCTCATGCAGGCGAGTGTTGAGGTGACCGAGCCCGCGCTCAACTATCTGCGGATCAAGGCGCTAGCCGCTCCCGCCGTGCTCATCATCACCGCCGCCCAGGGCGCCTTTCGGGGCTTTCAGGACAACCGCACGCCCCTCAGGGTTGTACTAGCTGCCAACGTTGCCAATGCCGTCATCGACCCGATCTTGATCTTCGGGCTGGGGTGGGGGATTACTGGCGCCGCCCTCGGTTCTGTCATCGGTCAGTGGGGTGGAGCGGTGTGGTTTCTATTCCTTCTGAGACGCCGGATCGGACCGCTCGGTCTCCGGATTCCCCGCTGGCATGAAATCGCCGGGCTCGCAACCGCAGGAGGGGTGCTAACGGTTCGCACTCTGTTCCTCGTGTCGGCTTTGGCGATCGGGACCGCGGCGGCGGCGGACAGCGGCACGCAAACCCTGGCGGCCCACCAGGTTGTCAGAGAAACGTGGTTCCTGACGGCGATGCTCGTGGATGGACTTGCCATCGCCGCTCAAGCGATGATCGCCGAGCAGGTCGGCAGGAACAACCGCGGTGGTGTCCGTCTCGTCACCCGCCGCCTCCTTTTCTGGGGCGGGGTCGTCGGAATTGTCCTGACTGGAGTCTGGCTGCTGGGGGCGCAGCCGCTGGGTGAGGCTTTTGCGCGGGATCCAGTGGTAGGGGGCCTGATCGCCCAAGCGGCCCGCATCGCCGGGGTCATGGCACCGCTGGCCGCGATCGTCTGGGTGATGGACGGTGTGTTTCTCGGGCAACTAAGGCTTCGGGCCCTGGCGGCCTCAACCGCCGCTGGCGCCCTGGCTGGAGTCGTCGGCTTCGTGTTGACAGAGCGCTTTGGTTGGGGCCTGCCAGGGGTGTGGTGGTCGATCGGAGCCCTGGTGGCGGGCCGCGGCGTGGTGTTTTTCCTGGTCAGGCGGTCAGTATCCGACCCTTGGTCTCGGGAAGAATCAGGGTGAGACCGGCGGCGATGAGCACTCCGATCCCCAGCAAATTCATGGTGTTTGACAAACCCATGCCGTCGATCGTGAACCGGCCGATGGCGAGCCCGGCCGAGGAACCAACGGTGCCGAGCCATCCCAGGCTCGAAGTCACGCTGGCACGAGCCCTGGTCGGAAACATTTCCGCTCTGTGTGTTGCCGCCGAGGGAATGTAGGCGAAGGATCCGAACGAGGAGATGACAATCGCCGCGATCAACAGGGGCAGCGTCTCCACCTGATACAAGGCGACCCCGCCGATGAGGATCATCAGAAGCGAGACGATGGTGGTGGGCTTGCGCCCCCACGCATCAGACATACGGCCGCCGATGAAGAACCCGAGGCCACCAATCGTTCCGCCGATCAGAGTCACAATGACCGCAGTGCCGGTCGCAAGCCCGAGCTCCGTAACGAGTCTTTCGGTCGAAAAGGCCAGCCCAACTGCCGAAAACGCCGAAGCCAAGAGCCCCGCGGCTCCTGCTACCCAAAACCGGGCTGCACCAGCTTCGGTGGCCATCGCCCCCACAGCTGCCCGGGCACCTCCCGTCATCGGAGGCGTCCCGACTATCAGGGGACTCTCGACGACACGTTTGGCTAGCCATGGCAGCAAGCCCAAGCCCAGGAGGGTCAACAGGTAGGTGGCGCGCCAGTCGAGCTCTGCCAGCGGCAACCCAAGAATGGCGGCCCCTGCCCCCAGACTTCCGGCGGCCCCGTACAGGCTGACGCCGTAGGCACGGACCGATGGGCTGAGCTGCTCGGCTAGCCAAACCACCCCGAGCGAAGAGATGGCCGAGGTCCCGACTCGAACGAGACCCTGGGTTACGGTGAACCCGATCGGGTTGGCGAAGATGGCGGTCGCGGCGGTGGCCAGCACGAGAAGTATGTACGACGCCAGCAATGGGCGGCGACGACCGCGGCGGTCGCCCACCATGGCGATAGCTATGGCGCCGAGACTCATGAGCCGGGCAACGGCCAGCAGGGCACTCATATCCGATGGCGAAAGGCCGAGGCCGGTCCGGGTGAACGGAAGCGTGGTGGAAGGCTGTGCTTGGGCGAACCCTTGAATCACGCCGACACTCCACATGACCAGCGCCACCGCCCGATCATGAGGGTTGAAACGGTCGGTTGGAAAGAGGAAGCGAAGGGGCTTCATACGGCAGCCGTGGGATGATGGTCGCCGCACAACCACCAGCCGAATCGATCATCACAAATGGCCGACGCCACCTTTGCTCTCCAGGTCCTCATTGCCTTTGGCGGCGGCGTCGTTTCGTTTCTGTCTCCATGCGTTCTTCCGCTCTTACCGGGTTACCTCTCCATGATGTCGGGCTATTCCGCCTCCGACCTCGAGGCCGGAGAGGTTTCACGGGGCCGGATGGTGCGGGTGGTGCTTGCGTTTATCGGCGGTTTCACGCTGGTCTTTGCCGCTTTTGGAGCTACGGCTACCTCGATCGGCATGTTTCTTGCCTCCAACCTGACAGTCGCCACGCGGATTGCCGGAGTGATCGTTGCCCTCTTTGGACTGATCATGATCGGCCTGGCCGTTGGCAAGGTGGGTTTCCTCGGGTTCTTCGAGCGAGAAGCTCGTCCCCGGGTTCGGCCCTCCCGGCTCGGATCGTGGGCGCCACCTGTGATGGGAGCCGCCTTCGCGTTTGGATGGACGCCGTGCATTGGCCCGATCCTGGGAGTGGTGCTCGCCACGGCTTCGGTCAACGACACCCTGGTTGCTGGCGTTGTCCTGCTGGTGGCGTATTCGCTCGGACTGGGTCTTCCGTTCCTGGGGGCCGCATTGGGCCTGCACCGTCTCTTCCGGAGGCTGCGGCCCTATTTGAAGCCAATCAACATCGCCTCGGGCGTTCTTCTCACGGCTTTTGGCGTGGTCATGTTCACCGGCAATCTGACGCGACTGTCGGCGTTCTTTTCCGAGCTCATCGTGGGGATTCCATTCCTTGAGAGCCTCGCCGAAATCTGATGGTCCTTCCAGGTCTCGACGAGTTTTGTGATCTTGCTACCCGCTATCCGGTAGTGCCGGTGTGGGACAAGGTGCTCGCCGATCGTGACACCCCGGTGTCCGCTTACGAGAAGCTGGTGGGGTCGGAACCGGGGTTTCTGCTCGAGTCGGTCGAAGGGGGCGAGCGGTGGGCACGATGGTCGTTTCTGGGATGGGACCCTGCATTCACCCTCGTGGCTGATCAAGGTCGGGTGGAATCGGATATAGAGATCCCCGCAGGTGACCCGCTCGAAGTTCTGGCAGCGATCGTCGATCGGTATCGCGTACCCGACCTGGCCGGGCTGCCACCCCTCCATTCAGGTCTCGTTGGATATCTGGGATATGACTGCGTCCGCTACGTGGAGCGACTCGGCAAAGCACCCCCAGACGATCGGCGGCTGCCGGAAATGATCTGGCACGCAGTCGGAGCCCTGGCGGCCTTCGATCGCTTCGATCAGACCATCACCCTGGTCCGCAACGTCTTTGTAGGAGAGGATCCCGTCACGCAGTACCGCCAGGCCGTGGCAGGGCTTGCGAGCGATGCCGAGCGGCTGGGGCGACCACTTCCATATCAAGTGCGAGCCCTCCCAGCCCTCAAGCCACCTGGCACGGTTACATCGACCCTGGACGAGAAGAAATTTGTGAGCGCGGTTCTCACCGCCAAAGACCACATCCTCCACGGCGACGCCTATCAGATAGTCCTCTCGCAGCGACTGGCGACACCATTCGAGGGCGATCCTTTCACCGTCTATCGGGCGCTCAGACTGATCAACCCATCGCCATATCTGTTTCTCATTCGTCATCCACGGGTGACAGTGGTCGGTTCGTCTCCTGAGCTGATGACCAGGGTGCGAGACGGAGTTGCGTTCAGTCGTCCGATCGCAGGTACCCGGCCCCGCGGCGCCAACGAGGAGTCAGACCGTCTCCTCGAAGAAGAACTCCTGGCCGACCCCAAAGAACGAGCCGAGCACGTGATGTTGATCGATCTAGCCCGCAATGACCTAGGGCGGGTCTGCGACTTCGGGACGGTTCACGTGGATGACCTGATGGTCATCGAGCGTTACTCCCATGTGATGCACATAGTGAGTGGAGTCTCGGGGAAGGTGCGGCCCGGAATGGGCCCGGTCGACGTCCTGCGAGCCACATTTCCCCACGGCACGGTGTCTGGCGCGCCCAAGGTGGCGGCCATGAAGATCATCGACCAACTCGAGCCGGTGGCTCGAGGTCCTTACGCAGGTGCAGTCGGGTACCTCGACTTCTCGGGCAACGTTGACACCGCCATATGTCTGCGCACCGTCGTGATTGGCGACGGCCAGGCGTGGGTGCAGGCCGGAGCTGGGATCGTCGCCGACTCCGATCCCAGGGCCGAGTACGCGGAGACAATGAACAAGGCGGCGGCCGCGTTGGCCGCAGTGGAGACGGCTTCCCATGTCTGAGAACAGTGGGGTAGTCGCCGGCACGCACGAAGTTGTGGAGGTGCAGGGTCCCGGGGCGGCATCCTTTCTACAGGGTCTCATTTCTCAGGACGTCGAGACTCTCGACCCCGTGAAGGCTCGCCGGTCTTTCCTGCTGGGAGCGCAAGGCAAGCTCCGGGCCCTTCTGTGGGTAAGCCGCGACGGGGACCGCCACGAGTTGTACACCGACTTTGGTTACGGGCAGGTCGTGGCTGCGGACCTGGGCCACTACAAGATCAGGGTCAAGGCGGTCATCTCGGGTCCGGAGCCCGCCTGGCAATTGATCGGGGGCGGCGGGGGGGTCGATGCCTCCATGGGAGGGCTCGTACGGTCCTTCCTAAGAGAGGCACCACCGCAGCCCGAGTTCCTGCCCCTTGAGAGATGGACTGCTCTTCGCATCGAGGCCGGTGAGCCGGTCATGGGTGTCGACGTCGATGAAAAGACCATTCCCCAGGAGACAGGTCTCGTGGGAGATGCGGTCTCGTTTACCAAGGGCTGCTACCTCGGACAGGAACTCGTCGCCCGGATCGATACCAGGGGCCGCGTCAACCGCCATCTGCGTGGTTTGCGTCTGGAGCAGGCGACCGCTCCCGGGTCGGTGGTCGCGGTCGGAGGTGAGGAGGTCGGTTGGGTTAGCTCGGCCGCCTGGTCGGAACGGCTCTCAGCCAATCTGGGACTGGCCCTCTTGAAACGAACCGTGCTAGCCGGGGAGAAGGTTCAGGTGGCCGATGGAACCGGGCTGGTGGTCGAGTTGCCTTTCGCATGAGCGCACCCTGGTGGCAGACGGGT
>JAICND010000522.1 GCA_025929005.1 Acidimicrobiia bacterium | reverse complement strand
TGCCATGGCATCCTCGCCGTCACCCCTTATTACAACCGTCCCAGCCAGGAAGGTTTGGTCGCCCATTTCGAAGCGATCGCCGACGCCTCCGACATACCGGTCATGCTCTACAACATCCCTGGCCGAACCGCTCGCCGGATCGAAGTGGAAACCCTGAAGAGACTGGCGAGCCACCCCCGCATCCTGGCGGTCAAAGACGCTGTCATGGACCTGGACTTCACCTCCTCCACGTGTCACGAGGTCCCCGACCTGGCGGTCTACTCGGGCCAGGACTCGTACACCTTGCCGATGATGTCGGTGGGGGCGGTGGGAGTCGTTTCGGTGATCTCGCACCTGGCCGGTGATGTGGTTCGACGGATGGTCGATGCCGCCCATGCCGATGACTACGCAACCGCCAGTGCGCTCCATCACCAGCTGTTGCCCTTGTCGTTCGCCTGTTTCCTCGAGCCCAACCCGGCGCCGGTCAAAGCCGCGCTCAATGCGCTGTGGGAACCGGTGGGACTCCCTCGCCTGCCGCTGGTACCCGCCAGCGAGGCAACTCTGTCGGCGGTCAAGGAGGCATTGGGGGCGGTGCAGGGTTTGTGACCGTCTCGGTCACATTCCTCGGCGGGCTGGGGGAGATCGGTCGCAACTGTGCAGGCCTCGAAATAGACGGCCGTATCGCCATCATCGATTGCGGGTTGATGTTCCCCGAGGAGGAGATGCTCGGGGTCGATCTGGTGTTCCCCGACTGGAGCTGGCTGGTCGAACGAGCAGCTGATGTGTCTTGCGTGGTGCTGACCCACGGCCATGAAGACCACATCGGAGCCCTGGCGTATTTCCTGGCCGACCTCAACGTGCCGGTGTTTGGCACCCGTCTCACTCTCGACCTAGCCAGGGGCCGGATCGATGAGCTCGGGGTCGAGGGCGATCTGCGACCAGTCGAGCCGGGAGCCTGGGTCACGCACGACGTTTTCCGTTTCCGCATGATCAACGTGACTCACTCTGTCCCCGATGCGTGTGCAGTGGCTTTCGACACCCCCGAGGGGATGATCCTCCACAGCGGAGACTTCAAGCTCGACCCGACCCCGATCGACAGCAGAATCACCGACCTCCACACGATCGCCGAACTCGGCCGAACCGGCGTGCGCCTGCTGCTGTCCGACTCGACCAACGCCGAGCGACCCGGCTTTGTCCCTTCGGAGATGTCTCTGGCCGACTCGCTCCGCGACATCATCGGTGGAGCCCCCGGTCGGGTGATCGCTGCGTGTTTTTCCTCTCATATCCACCGCATCCAGCAGATCGCCAACGCCGGCGTTGCCACCGGCCGCAAGATCGCGGTGTTCGGTCGATCGTTGCAGCGCAACACCGCCGTCGCCAAAGAACTGGGTCGGCTCGACATCCCTGAGGACGCGGTGATCGACATCGTCGAGTTGTTGAAGCTGCCACCCCATCACCAACTGTTGATGACGACGGGCAGCCAGGGCGAGCCGTTCGCGGCTCTCTCATTGATGGCGCAGGGCCGTCACAAATTCGTTGAGATCGGCGAGGGCGACACCATCGTTCTGTCGGCGACGCCGATCCCCGGCAACGAGACCGCCGTCGCCCGGGTGATCAACCAGCTTCTCCGCCGGGGAGCCAGGGTGATCCAT
>JAICND010000213.1 GCA_025929005.1 Acidimicrobiia bacterium | reverse complement strand
TTTGACCAGTTCGGGATCCCACGATGGCCACGCCTCGACTGCCAGCATCTCTCCCCGACCGGTCCGTTCCCACAACTCATGGCTCATATGGGGAGCCATCGGGCCCAGCATGAGCAGCATGATCCGGACTACTTCCTCAAAGGTCTCGCGGCGAGCACCTCGCCGTAGATAGTCGGACATGACGTTGGCAAGGCTCATGAGCACCGCGACGGCCGTGTTGAACCGGAACCTCTCGATGTCCTCGGTCACCTTCTTGACGGCCCGGTGAGCGGTGGCCAGGACTTCGTTGTCGTCGGGAGTCGGGTCTCGGTCGACGGTGAGGTTGTCGGCCGTGACCATCCGCCAAACGCGTTCAAGAAACCGCGAGGTGCCTTCGAGGCCGTTGTCGTTCCAAATCGCATCATCGGTCGGTGGGCCCACGAACAGCTCGAAGAGCCGGATGGCGTCGGCTCCATATCGCTCGTAGTAGGGATCGGGCGTGACGACATTGCCCTTCGACTTCGACATTTTGGCGCCGTCTTTGACGAGCATTCCTTGCGTAAACAAGCGTTTGAATGGTTCGAGTACCGGCACGAGCCCCATGTCATGCAGGACCTTGGTGATGAAGCGGGCGTACAACAGGTGCAAGACCGCGTGTTCGACCCCTCCCACATACTGATCGACAGCCATCCAGTAAGCCACCTTCGACGGTTCAAAGATGACTGAAGGATTATCGGCATCGCAATAGCGCAAGTAGTACCAGGACGAGTCGACGAACGTGTCCATGGTGTCTGTTTCCCGGCGCGCAGGACCTCCACAGACGGGACAGGTCGTGTTGACAAAATCCGCGACGCCAGCGAGGGGTGATTGACCCTTTGGCGCGTAGTCGTCGACATCGGGGTGTATCACCGGGAGTTGGTCTTCGGGAACAGGCACCAGGCCATCAACCGGACATGCGACGATCGGAATGGGACTCCCCCAGTATCGCTGCCGTGAGATCAGCCAGTCCCGGAGCCGGTACTGCACCGTACCGACGCCAATACCCTGCGCCTCAAACCACTCGATGATCTTCTTCTTGGCCGCTTCAATGGTCAGGCCGTCCAGGAAGTCGGAGTTGACAACGACTCCCTCGCCCGTGAAGGCCTCTCCTTCCCAATCGGCGGGTGGCTGAACCGTACGGATGATCTCCAAGTCGTAGTGCCGGGCGAACTCCCAGTCGCGCTGATCCTGGCCGGGAACCGCCATGATCGCCCCGGTGCCATAACCCATCAACACGTAATCGGCTACGAAGATGGGGACGCGTTTTCCGTTGACAGGGTTGATGGCGTGTCGCCCGACGAAGACCCCCGACTTCTCGCCTTTTGAGAGCCGCTCGATCTCGCTCTGGCGTCGGGCCTGCTGAACGTAGTCACGAACCTCTGCTTCGTGATCGGTCCCGGCCACCAGCTGCTCGACAAGAGGATGCTCGGGGGCCAGCACTGCGAAGGTCATCCCAAACACGGTGTCGGGTCGAGTTGTGAAAACCTCGAAGTCCGAGTCGGTGTCCGCAACTTCGATCCGAAAACGGCTGCCTTCGGAGCGCCCGATCCAATTCTCCTGCATCACCCTGACGCGCTCCGGCCATTCCCCCAGTTGGTCGAGGTCGGCCAGCAGCCGGTCGGCGTACTCCGTAATTCGGAAGAACCACTGTTCGAGGTCGCGCCGCTCGACTGTGGTTCCGCATCGTTCGCAGCCACCATCGACGACCTGCTCATTTGCCAGAACGGTCTGGTCCTTCGGGCACCAGTTAACGGTGGCGAGCTTCTTGTAGGCAAGCCCGCGTTTGAAGAGTTGTAAGAAGAGCCATTGGTCCCACCGGTAGTACTCGGGGGTATGGGACGCCAACTCCCGGTCCCAGTCGTAGACCGCCCCGAGCTTGCGCAGTTGCTCTTTCATCCGCACGATCTGACGTTCGGTAAACACGCGCGGGTGAATGCCCGTCTGGATTGCGGCGTTCTCGGCTGGCAGGCCGAATGAATCCCAGCCCATGGGTGACAGAACGTTTTTCCCCATCATCCGGTGAAAGCGGGTGAGCAGATCGACGTACGTGTAGTTGCGCAAGTGACCCATATGAAGGTCCCCGGAGGGATATGGGTACATCTGCACGTTGTAGTACTTGGGCCGGGTCGGATCCTCGGTCACGTAAAAGACGCGCTGCTGCTCCCAGCGGTCCTGCCATTTGGCTTCAATCCGGCCGAAATCGTAAGACATGAGCGCTGGAGGCTAGCCATGCCTGGATTGGTTCTTTCAGGAGTTATCGAGGTCGATTAGACGAGTCCAGTGCATCGGGCGCGGTCTCGAAGCCCTCCAACGACTCCGCCAGAATGACGAGTTCATCGCCTTCCTCCAGCAACTCGGTCGACCCTGGATTGGCGATGACTTTCCCGTCGCGAATGACTGCCAGGAGAACCGCCCCACTGAACGCCAGCAGTCGCGGCACCGCGTCTGCCACTGACCCTCCAACTTGGCCAGCCGGAACGGGTACTCGATATAGCTCGGACCCCTCGCCCCCTGAGACGATGTCAGTGACCAACTCTCCCAATCCCGGGTAGAGCGCTGTGCGGGCCATTAGATGAGCAGCCAGCTTCGAGGTAACGAGCACCTCATCGACGTCCGCTCGTTTGAAGTGGTCGACGTGTTTGGGATTGTTGACCTCGACCACGGTCCGGACGTTGGGTGCCAGGCTCTCGATGGCAAGCACGGTGAGGATCGAATGCATGTCGGCGTCGTCACTGCCGTCGCGTGGGCAGACGATGGCGGCCCGGGCGTCTGCAATCCCTGCCCTTTGCAAGTCTTCATCGATCGCCGCGTCCCCTCGCACAAAGTAGATGCCATCACCTGCCGGGTTACGCTCAGCCGTGTCGATCAACACAACCTTGGACCCGTAGTCTTCCGACCTGAGTTCATTGATGAGATCTCGTGCAGTGGAATTCCATCCACACACAACTACATGGTCCCTGAATCCTGCTGCACCCATACCCTGACCCTCCTTCAACAAGAAGTCGATAACAAAACCGACCAAAGCTCCCGTAACGGTGGCGACTATCCCTACACCAAAGAGATTGAGTAGCCAACTGACCACCCAACCCCCCGGAGAAGTTACGAACCCCGACTCACCCTGGCCGATGACGGTGGTCAGGGCCCAATAAAAGGACTCACCAAAGGTCTCAAAGGTGATGCCCTTTTCGAAAGCGGTCACCGCCGCGGCTGCCAGCACCAGAACGACAATCAACCCGATCAAAAGAGAGCGGTAGAAGCCTTTGTCAACCTGGCCGCGGATGCGCTTGGCATGAAAGGCCAAACGGCGCAATAGGGGCGCCGCAAAAACGGCCGATACCCACCTCCGCATTTGGTCCTTTCTCGTAAACCCGACCGGATTCAAGCCGATGTGATTGGATCATGAGACCGATCGTGCGCGTGCCGGTGGGGTCCGCGCTGGGTGCGACGGCAGCGTTTTCGTTGGCCTACTACGCCCTGGCCGAACTCGGTTTGAGCCTGCGGGCCGACCATATCAGCACCTTCTGGCCGGCATCAGGGGTCGCTGCTGCTGCTTTTGCGTGCACTCCCCGGGGCAAGCGGGGCACCCTGGTGGCGGGCCTCGCAATGGCCACTTTGCTTAGCAACACACTCCACGGGACCAGCCTCGTAACCGCCATCGGCTTCATAGCGACCAACGGCATCGAGGCCCTGGTGGCGGGCACAACTCTTGGCAAGCGTCTGCCTCAAGGTAGGCGCATCGTCCGATTCGTCGATCTGATCTGGCTGTTGCGGGCGGCGGTGATGGCAGGTCTGGTCGGCGGTGTCACTGGAGCGGCGGTCGTCTGGATGTCGGCCGGTTCTCCCTTCCTTCCTGCGCTGATCACCTGGTGGATCGCTGCTACCTCAGGCATCGTCATGGTGACACCGGCGATTCTGGCCACGGTCTCCTTGCGACGGGAACCACCGCCCCATGGATGGGTTCGACCAGCCCTGGTGGCGGTCCTGGCGACGGCTGCGGCCCTGGCGGTCTCCATCGTCCTTAGTGACGT
>JAICND010000356.1 GCA_025929005.1 Acidimicrobiia bacterium | reverse complement strand
GGGGCCTCAGAGACACCCTCCCGCTGGTACCGCCCATAGCGGTTTTCGGAGCCGTCTTTGGGGCCCTGGCCATTCAGGCAGGCCTAACGCCATGGTTGGCCTTCCTGTGTTCCCTTCTGGTCGTTTCGGGATCCGCCCAAATGGCGATGGTTGGTTTGATAGGTTCGGGGGCGGGGCCAGTTCTCCTGGCGACCACCGGTCTTGCCCTCCGCCACATCCCGATGTCGGCGACCCTCTCCGAGATGATCGGCGATGCTCCCCTGCTGCGGCGACTGCAGCTCTCTTGGGTGCTGGTTGACGAGTCCTACGGGCTCACCGTCAATGCAGCTGCCCGTGGTGAGCCAGACGTCGTCGCCTACAAATCCGGCTCGGACCTGACCCTTTATTCGACGTGGCTGGCCAGCACCCTGGCCGGAGCTCTGCTGGGTTCTCGCCTCGACCAGGTTGCGGTAGACCTGGGGATCGTCTTTCCGTTGGTCTTTCTCGGACTGGCGGCATCGGTGATTCGCATCCGCTCCCAATGGATCACCGCCGGTTTGGCGGTGGTCGCCGCACTGGTGGCAGTGTCGGTGCTTCCGGTCGCCTGGCAGATTTCGGGCGCAGCCATCGCCGCCGCTGCTATTGGCAGCCGCTTCAAATGAGCACCCTTTCCCTGATCGGGGCTATGGCGATCATCACCCTGCTTTCGCGGCTTTCGTTCATGCTGCGCCCAGTCACGTCACGAAGGCTCAAAGAGAATCGCTTCCTGGAAGTTTTCCCAGTCGCCCTCTTTGTGACTCTCGCGGTAGTTGGCTTCGCCCCTGAGGGAGAGTTGATGAGGGTCACTCCTTCGGTCATCGCCGGTCTAGGCGGTGTGGCGGGCGCCGTGCTCTTCAAGCGGTCGATGCTCGGGGTGGTGTCCGTCGGAGGGGTCGCCTACCTGCTCGCCCGCCTCGCGTTCTGAAGGTTCCTAGCCTCACCCCGGTGTCGTTTGTAGCCACCGTGGCTGCCGCGATCGCCCTCGCCAGTGTGGCCGCATTCTTTGGCCGCTTCTGGTGGTTGCTCGATCTTGTCGCCAACTTCCGGGCCCACATGGCCACGGTGCTCGTGATCGCCGCCCTGATGCTCGCCTTGGGTCGCTGGTACCGCACCGCCCTCGTGGTGAGCCTGGCAGCCGCTTTGAACGTGGCGGCAGTGCTACCCCTGTTCATCGGTCCCACCGCCCGGCCCGAGACCACTGACCTGCGAGTGATGTCGTTCAACCTCCTCTCCGAAAACACCAACTACGACGAGGTGATCGGCTTCATTGCCGCCGAGGATCCGGATTTGGTCGTATTACAGGAGGCCAGCCGGCCCTGGGAGGAAGCCCTCGAGGCGGCCAATTTCGATTACGAGATCACAAGAGGCCGCACTGATGACCTCATCTTCGGGAGCCTGGTTCTGACCAGACCCGGATCAGAGGTGCAGTCGTTCGGCTTCCAGATCTCAGATCCGCGCGCCATCGAGGTGGTCTTGCCCTCGGGTGTGGCCGTGCTCGGGATCCATCCCCTCGCTCCATTTCCTGACGACCAAACCGCGCGCCGCCGTTTTCAGTTTGAATTCGCCAGTCTCTGGTCCGCTTCCCGTGAGGGTCCCCGGGTGATCGTGGGCGACTTCAACGCCAGCCCTTGGTCGGATCCGTTTCGGCGGCTCCGTACCGACACCGGGCTTCGCAATAGTCAGGCGGGATTCGGTCTGGAGCTGTCCTATCCCGCCCAGGCCAGTCCGTTGCTCCAGGTGTCGATCGACCATCTCCTCCACTCGTCGGAACTGGCCGTGGTGGACCGCAGACTGGGACCCCCTTTAGGTTCGGACCACCTTCCTCTTGTCGTCGATCTGAGTCTCGTCGATCCGCGAACCCCGGGTTGAGGCGTCCCCTGGCGGACTCTGCAACCCTGGGTTCGCATGCTTGGGACGCCCACTAGGGTCCCGAGCATGCCTGACCGATTTCGACAGCACCGCCAGGAGCTCGCCAAGTCGATTGGATCAGAGGGAGCGGCCCTGGTTCATGCCTCCACCGAGACCACGCGCAACGACGACGTCACCCACGAGTTCCGACAGGACTCCAACTTCTTTTACCTCACCGGGTTCGCCGAACCGGACGCGGTAGCAGTGATCGTGCCCGGCCACCCGGATGGTGATTATCACCTCTTTGTCCGTCCCCGTGATCGGGAAATGGAGATCTGGAACGGGGTCAGAGCAGGAGTGGACGGCGCCCGCGAGCGGTATCAAGCCGACGTCGCCTACGAGGTGGGTCAGCTCGACGCCACCCTCGCCAAGCTTCTCCTTGGTCGTCGAACGCTTCATTACACGTTTGGGGATCCTGCTTACGACGCCCGGGTTACCGGGATGGTCAAGAAGGCCCGCTCCTATCGGCAGCGGACCGGCAAGTCGCTGCCTACCAGCGTCATCGATGTCTCCTCCACGATGTCGGACATGCGGCTCCGCAAGAGACCTGAGGAAATCGAGAGCCTGCGGGTCGCCTGCGAATTGTCGGCCGAAGGCCATCGGGAAGCGATGCGATATGCCCGCCCCGGCCTCTACGAGTATCAGGTGCAGGCACCGATGGAGTATGTGTGGCGGGAGGGCGGCTCCCGGCGCAACGGTTATCCCTCCATCGTTGCCTCCGGGGCCAACGCTTGCATCCTGCACTACGTCGAAAACGATCGCCTCATTGAGGACAGTGACCTCATCCTGATCGATGCCGCCTGCGAAGTGGACTACTTCTCATCGGACATCACCCGGACCTTCCCGGCGTC
>JAICND010000241.1 GCA_025929005.1 Acidimicrobiia bacterium | reverse complement strand
TCGCCCTGGCCAACCCCACCGCCCAGAAGATCCAGGTCGCACTGCATCACGACTCCGAGGTAGCCGGGGGAAGCGCCGCCCTTCTTGACGAGACAGGGGCCGATCAACTGGTACACATCCTCGTTGACGACGAATTCGACTACGGACGGCTGGCGCGCATCATCGCCGGTCGGACGTTCGGGTTGGTCCTCAGCGGTGGGGGGGCGAGAGGGTTTGGGCACATCGGCGTCTACAAGGCGATGACGGAACTCGGCATACCCATCGACTGGGTCGGCGGCTCCTCCATCGGGGCGGTTTTCGCTGCCGCGATCGCCCGCAAGCTCTCCCCCGAGGCACTCGAGGCCGATACCCCACGCCTGTTCCATGGCGTGCTCGACTACACGGTTCCGATCGTCTCCCTCGTCAAGGGGGCACAGATCACCAAGAACCTCGACGAGGTGTTCGGCGACATGGAGATCGAGGACCTCTGGAAGGGCTTTTTCTGCGTGTCGACCAACCTCACCCACTCCGGTGTGCAGGTTCACAGCAGGGGTGCACTGGCCAGGGCCCTGCGGGCCAGCCTGGCCATCCCGGGGGTGATCCCCCCGGTGCCGTGGGGGGAGGACCTGCTGGTCGATGGAGGTGTGATTGACAACCTTCCGGTGGGGGTCATGCGCCAACTTCATCCGGAGTGCACTCTCATTGGAGTCGACCTCGCGCCCTCCCTCGGGCCCAAGGCCCAAGCAGACTTCGGGTTGTCGGTATCGGGGTGGAAGGCGCTCGCTGCCCGTACCGGTCTGAGCAAGAGCGATGGCTTCCCCCGAATGGCCGCCATCCTGATGCGATCGATGATCACCGCCTCGGAGGCGCAACGATTCGACAAGGTGGCAGCCTGCGACCTTTACCTCGACCTCGAGCTACGGGGAGTGGGGGTGCTCGACTTCGACGTGGTGGCGCCGGTGGTGGCCAAGGGTTACGAGGCGGCTCGTCCCCAGCTTGCCGAGTGGTGGGCCGCACAGGGGTTTGCCCCGGGCTGAACCTGTCGAGGAGTCCGCGAGAGGCTGCAAATCGATGGCAAAAGTCGCGAAAAGCTGCGAATTGAACTCACTGGTCGGAAGACCCGAAAAGCCCAGGCAGAACGGGGGGTTTTCGAGAGATTGGGTAGGTGAGAAAGTGGTGGCCAGGGGCAGGATCGAACTGCCGACCTACGGTTTTTCAGACCGTCGCTCTTCCGACTGAGCTACCTGGCCCATGAGGGGGTAGTTGGCGGGGATGACGGGATTTGAACCCGCGACCTCCGGCTTGACAGGCCGGCGTGAACTCCATGCTTCACCACACCCCCGAGTCTGGACGCCGCGGCCGCGTCGAATCGGTGAGGCGCGATTATACGTTGTAGGGGGGTGGCTGACTCCTAGTAGTCCCGAAGGAGTTGGGTGACCAGCGCGGATCCGCCGGACATGACTGGTTCGCCATGACCGAAGTAGATCGTTTCAAAGCCGTATCCGACTAGACCCGCTACTGTCGCCAGCGCCTGAGTGTGATCTTCGCTGAAGTCCGGATTGGGTCCAACCACGCCGCCACTGGAACCGTTGATGGCGTCGCCCGCCACCAATACGCTGGCCGACGGATCGAGGAGGCTGATATGACCAGCGGTGTGCCCGGGAGTGTCAGGAGAGTTCGACTCCGATCTTGCCGACTTGGGCACCCGCATCGAGACGAGCCAATGCTTGCGGAAGCTCCTCGAAGGGGAACAGCCGGTCGACCGGGCTCGCCACCTTTCCGCTTTCGACCATTTGCACCACCCGACCGAACTCGGATCGGGTGAACATCGTCGAGCCGATCACCTCGAGCTGTTTGAACCAGAGCACGGGAAGAAACAACTCGACCCGGTTGCCGGCGGTGGCGCCGCACACGACCAGGCGACCTCCCGGGTTGAGCGACCGCACCGACTGGTCCCAGGTGGCCTGACCCACGTTCTCGACTACTACGTCGACCCCACCAGTTGCGTGCTTGACGGCCTTGGAAAACTCGCTCGCCGAGTCGAAGCCCGCTTCGGCCCCGTTGGCAACTGCCCAGGCGATCTTCTCGGGAGACTGTGATGTCACGAAGACCCGCGCACCCATGGCGCGGGCGATCAGCATCGCAGCTGAGGAGACCCCTCCGCCGACCCCTACGACCAAAACGGTCTCATCCGGACGCAGCCGTGACCGCGACATCATCCGGTAGGCGGTGCCGGAGACGAGACCGAAGGTCCCTGCCACCGGCCAATCAATCGATGGCGGCCGGATCACCATGCTGCGAGCCGACAGCACTACCTGCTCGGCCAGGGTGCCGGGCTCGTGCTCGCCCATGATCACATATGACTTGCAGAACATCATCCGATCGTGAAGGCAGGCCTCACAGCGTCCGCAGGATTGCGAAGGGTTGATGATGACCTCGTCTCCGGCCTGCCATCCCGCCACGCCTTCGCCGACCGCATCAATGGTTCCGGCCCCATCGGCTCCGGGGATATGAGGAAGATGGTGGGGAGCTGGCAGGCCCCGTGACACCCACAAGTCGAGATGGTTGAGCCCGGCCACTTTCATGGCGACGCGGACCTGGCCGGGTCCTGGCTCAGGAGTCTCCACCTCCTCGAGTCGGAGAGCATCGGGGCCGGTGGTGTCATGAAGCAGCCAGGCGTGCATCGACGGAGGGTAGGTGCTGGTCGGGAGTGATAGGTTGCGTCGGTGTTCACCACCGAGATCCGGGTCCGCTTCTACGAACTCGACCCCTACAACCACGTCAACCACACCGCCTACCTCGGTTACTTCGAAACCGCCCGGGTCGAGGCACTGGCTGCCGCCGGATATGGGCTCGATGTGATGAAGGAGCAGGGGTTTCAGATCGTGCTGGTGGAGGTCACCGCCCGCTTCCTCAAGCCTGCCACCCTCCACGAGACTCTGAGCATCACCACCGAGGTCGTCGAGATCGCACGTTCGACTTCACGCTGGCATCAAGAAATGTCACGGGGCGACGACCGCATCGCCACCCTCGACGTACGGGCTGCCTTCACCGATCTCGAGGGAAGACCGGTGCGGGCGCCGGCGGGGTTCGCCGAAGCGTTCGTCTAGGCCCCGACGAAGCCTGCTACCCAGGCATCGACCGGATCGGACACAAGCTCGGCGTAGGGAGCAATCTGAACGATGCGGCCGTCCCGCATCACCGCCACTCGATCGGAGATGGCAGCCGCTTCCTCGTGGTCATGGGTCACATAGATACCGGCGGTCCGTTGCTCGCGGAGAAGACGGCCGATGTCTTCCACCAACCTCTTCCGAAGCTGGCGGTCGAGGGACCCGACCGGCTCGTCCAGCATCACCAGACGGGGCCAGGGCGCAAGAGTCCGGGCCAGTGCCACCCGCTGCTGCTCGCCGCCCGACAGCCGGTCGACCTTGCGACTCGCCAGGCCGTCAAGATCCACCCAGGTCAGCGCCTCTTTGACGCGGTCGTCGATCTGATGTTGCTCGAGCTGTTGCATCCGCAACCCGAACCCAACATTGGCTGCCACGGTCATGTGGGGGAAAAGCGCGTAGCTCTGGAACATCAGACCGAACCGCCGCTCGTGCACCGGGGTTTCTACCAGGTCGACGCCGTCGAACGAAACACTGCCCGACAGAGGATGTTCCAATCCGGCGATGACCCGGAGCAGGGTCGACTTGCCGCTG
>JAICND010000347.1 GCA_025929005.1 Acidimicrobiia bacterium | reverse complement strand
CGCCGTGACGCTCCGCCTGCGATCGGGGATCGACGCCGAAATCGACCCGATCGGGTCCTGTTCATGACGATCTTCGCCATCTCATTGCTCGGGTTGCTGATGATCTATTCGGCCACCAGGGTCGGTCTCGAGCGCAACAACCTGCCGGCCTCGTTCTCCATGGAGCGGCAGATGATCTTCGTAGCTGCCGGGCTGATCATGTTCGTCGCCGTTTCGTACTTTGACTACCGCGAGCTGCGGCATTTGTTCCCGGGTCTCTACGTGGGGATGCTGGTTTTGCTGCCTCTGGTGTTCCTATTCCCGGAGGTCAACGGAGCTCAGAGGTGGATCAACCTTGGATTCTTCCAATTGCAGCCTTCGGAGTTTGCCAAGACGGTTTGCGTGATCGCGCTGGCCGCCATCCTGGGGAGACCGGTGGCGAGACTCAGTTGGATCAGGGTGTTCCAGGCATTGGGGATGCTGGCCGTCCCCAGTGTTCTCATCTTCCTTCAGCCCGATCTCGGCACCATGATGGTCTTCTGGTTCGTCCTGGTGGTGATGCTTTTCGGAGCCGGAATGTCGGGTCGGCAGCTCTTGCTTTTGTCGGGGACCGCTGGCTTTTCGGCCACCATCCTCTTCCAACAGGGATGGCTGTTTCCCCATCAACTCGACCGCATCCGGGTGCTTCTCGACCCAACCATCGACCCAACCGGCATCGGCTGGAACTTGCGTCAGTCGAAACTGGCGGTGGGATCAGGCCAACTTTTCGGCAAGGGCCTCTTCGAAGGTCAGCAGACCAATTTCCAGTATGTCCCCGAACAAGGCACGGACTTCATATTCACGGCATTGGGTGAACAACTCGGCTTCGTCGGAGCGATTCTTCTGGTGCTGGCCTATCTGGTGCTGATCTGGCGGCTGCTCGTTATTGCTGCCAACTCGCGGGACCGTTTTGGTGCTCTCGTCACCCTCGGTATCGCAGCCATGTTCATGTTCCACATATTCATCAATATCGGGATGACGGTGGGCATCATGCCAGTGACCGGGTTGCCGCTGCCCTTCATGAGCGCGGGAGGATCGTCGTTTCTCAACTTCTCGGTCGCCCTGGGCATCGCCAACTCGGTCTGGTTGCGGCGATCACCTGTGCCTGGGGAAAACTCGATCCTCTGAGACAAGCCACCGCGCAGTCGCGATGGCCGATTGGCAAGTAGGGTGACCGCAGATGTTTCGCCCCACCTCGCACGGCTGGATCGAGGTCATTTGCGGCCCCATGTTCTCGGGGAAAAGCGAAGAACTGATCCGAAGGGTTACGCGTTCACGAATCGCCCGCGTACCGGTACAGACGTTCAAGCCTTCCTTGGACGTGCGCTTCTCCAACGGCGAAGTCGTTTCACATTCATTGATGAAGGTGGAAGCGATCCCCGTCTCCAGTGCTGCCGAACTTTTGAGGGCGGTCGAAGATGCCACAGCCGTGGTCGGCATCGATGAAGGACAGTTCTTCGACATGGAGTTGGTAGCGGTAGCGGAACGGCTTGCCGATGCCGGCAAACAGGTAATCGTGGCCGGTCTCGACACCGACTACTTGCGGCGCCCATTTGAACCGATCCCCACCCTGTGCGGACGGGCCGAGTTTGTCACCAAGATGCTCGCCGTGTGCCACCGCTGCGGCGGTCCTGGTTTGTTCACGCAGAGGATCGTCAGGTCCGATGCACTGGTCGTGTTGGGCGCCGAGGGTGCTTATGAGGCCCGGTGCCGGGCGTGCTACTCCTCCGAAGAGGCCGAACAGCCAACCCTGGAACTCGCAGAGGCCTCCTGGAGCGAGCGGTAGCGGCTGCTAACCTGACGTCGTCACTCCAGGCGAGTGGCGATTTTCCCGTTCTCTACGGAACCGGCGTGTCGTTGAGCCATCTGTTCGTTGCAAACTGGACCCTCCCATTCTCCGGGATCTCCACTGGAGGCAACCTGGCTCGCTCTCCGATCGGTTTCGTTTCCCAGGAAGCCGGCGGTCCCAGGATCTCCGCCGACGATCCAGTGCAGTCAGGAGTTTCAGTAGATGTCTTTGTTCCGCAAGAAACAGCCGCAGGTGATCCGACGCGGGTCGGGGGAGATCACCGAGGAGCGCAAGACCTTTCGCATAGGTCGCGAGACCGTCGAAGTCACCCGCGTCAGCGAGGCGCCCAAACCGTCAGCGCCTGACAAGGGCAGGTCCAAAACAGTACGTGCCCCTCGTCAGGAGCGGGCCCGTAACGACAAGCCCCGGATCCAGACGAGCCGGGGATGGGAACGCCCTCGCGACGACGAAATCATCGTTCCTGTCGAGTCAGGGCGAAAGCAGATGCTTGTGCGGGTGCTTCCCCATCAAACTCAGGTTGTGGTCCTGGAAGGGCCGGTGCTGGTCGAGCACTACGTCGCCCGCCAGGAGCGGGCGTCGGTCGTGGGCAACATCTACCTCGGGAAGGTGCGCAACGTGCTCCCCGGCATGGAGGCCGCCTTCGTCGACTTCGGTGCCACCAAGAACGGGGTCCTGTATGCAGCCGATGTCAAGGTCGACCAGTCACGGTTTGGGAATCGGCAACCGCGGATCGAAGAGGTTCTGAAAGAGGGCGACGAGGTACTCGTTCAGGTCGTCAAGGATGCGATGGGCGCCAAAGGCGCCCGGCTCACCGGGTTGCCGTCGCTGGCGGGGCGTTACCTCGTCCTGGTACCCGACTCGGACAGTCAAGGCATTTCCCGACGCCTTCCCGACAACGAACGTTTGCGGCTTCGCGAGGTGCTGACCCTGGTGAAACCGGCCGGATACGGAGTGATCGTCCGCACCGCCGCCATGT
>JAICND010000313.1 GCA_025929005.1 Acidimicrobiia bacterium | reverse complement strand
TACGAGATTCCCGACGAAGTGGGGCAGATGTGACGGCCGCACTTAACCATGGAGACGACAATCTCGTCATCGCCCAACGGCTGGCCGAGTGGGTGTCGCGTGGTCCCGATCTGGAAACCGACATCGCCCTTGGCAACATCGCCCTCGATCATCTGGGAGTTGCTCGCGCCCTCCTGGGGAACGTTGACAAGGGTCGCACCGAAGACGAATTGGCCATGCTCCGGCCCGAACGCGAGTTCACCAATCTCCTGATCTGTGAACAGCCGAACGGAGACTTCGCCCAGACGATCGCCCGTCAGTTCTTGTTCGATGCCTATCAGTTGGGTTTGTGGGAGAAGCTAAGCCGGGACCGCGACGAAACCGTTGCCGGTGTCGCTGCCAAGGCACTCTTGGAGGCTCGCTACCACTTCCGGTTCTCGTCCTCCTGGATCGTCCGTCTCGGTGACGGCACTCACGAGAGCCGACAGCGGATGGAAGCGGGATTGAACCACATGTGGCGTTTTGTCGACGAGATGTTCGACGAACATCCCGACCTTCGACCCGACTGGGATCGACGGGTGGCAGACGTGCTCGCTGAAGCCACGCTTAGCCCCCCCAAGGACTCCTTCCAACGGAGCGGAGGACGAAACGGATTCCATACCGAACATCTCGGGCATCTGCTGGCGGAAATGCAGTGGGTTGCCCGCGCCTATCCGGGAGCAGCCTGGTGATCGCCGAACTCCTTGACCAAATCAAAGATCCTGAGATCCCTGTGCTCACCATTGCCGAACTTGGCATCTTGCGTGGGTTTGACGTCGTGGGCTCAGCCGTGACGGTGACGATCACCCCTACCTACTCAGGGTGCCCGGCCATGGACGCTATCAAGGCGGACATCACCAGCGTTCTCGAGGACCACGGGTTCACCGCGATTGTCAAGACCACGTATTCGCCGCCATGGACCACCGACATGATCACCCTGGAGGGCAGGGCCAAACTCGGGAGGATTGGGATCGCCCCGCCCGGACCGAGGAGCGCGGTGCGCTGCCCACGATGTTTCAGCGGAAGTCCTCGAACCGTAAGCGAATTCGGATCCACCGCATGCAAGGCGCTGATGGTTTGCTCAAAGTGCGGGGAGCCATTCGACCTCTTCAAAGAGCTTCGATGACCGCGCCGGTCTTCCACCAACTCCGGGTGATCGAGGTGACCCCCCTCACCGATGACGCAGTGTGCGTCTCTTTCGATGTCCCCGAGCATCTCCGAGAAGCCTTCTCGTATGCGGCGGGCCAACACGTCACGGTCAAAGCCGACCTTGACGGCGTTGATGTCCGGCGCAGCTACTCGATTTGTTCGAATGCCAACGGGGGCAAGCTCCGAATCGGGATCAAGCGACTACCCGGAGGCGCGTTCTCCCAATGGGCTACGACCGAGTTGGCTGCCGGCACGGTCCTCGACGTGATGCCTCCCGTGGGGGAGTTCACGGTGTCCCCACGGCCCGTTCGATACGGGGCGGTAGCCGCAGGTAGTGGCATCACCCCGATCATCTCGCTGGTTTCGACCACCCTCGAAGCTGAGCCTGGATGCCGATGGACCGTGATCTTTGGCAATCGAGGCGCCGACTCGGTCATGTTCCTCGATGAGCTGGAAGGCCTCAAGGACCGCTACCCGCACCGGCTGCAGATTGTTCATGTCCTCTCGCGAGAGCAGGCCTCGGTGCCGCTGTTCTCGGGCCGGATAGATGGTCCCAAACTGGACGAACTGTTGGATCGGGTAGTGGGACCCGATTTGCCCGAAGAGTGGTTCCTCTGTGGCCCGTACGAAATGGTCATGTCCGCTCGAGAGGTCCTGACAGCTCGAGGTATTGACCCTGGTCTCATCCATGACGAGCTTTTCTTCGCGGGACCGCTCGATCCCGCAACCCTTCCACCCGAACCGGAGGATGAGGCGGGGACGGTGAGTCTGCACCTGACTCTGGACGGACGATCGACGAGCACCCGAATGAGACCCGAGTCGTCAATTCTCGACGCGGCCTTGAGAGTCCGTCGGGAACTTCCCTACTCGTGCAAAGGCGGGATGTGTGCCTCATGCAAGGCACGAGTGCTCGAGGGTGAAGTGCGGATGGATAAGAACTGGGCATTGGTTGCCAGCGAACTCGCCGACGGCTTTGTTCTCACCTGCCAGTCGCACCCTCTCACCGAATCGGTGACCGTGGATTACGACGCATGAGCACCAGGGCCGCTCGATCCCGCGACGATGTCGTGCGTACGGCGGGAAGGCTCTTCGCCGAACGCGGCTATCACGGCACCTCGATGCGGGACCTGGCGGCGGAGTTGGGTCTGCTGGGATCGTCCCTCTACAGCCACATCTCCTCGAAAGAGGATCTGTTGGTGGAGGTCGTCGAAAGAGGGGCTGACCTCTTTCAAAGCTCCGCGGATTCAGCCTTGGCCACCTCAGGGCCACCGGTCAACCGACTAAAGGCCCTGGTCGGCGGCCACGTGGGTGTGGTACTGGATCACCTCGATGAGGTGCGGACATTTCTCAATGAGGCCGGGGCTCTTGACGAGGTGCACAGGAAGCGGGTCCTGGCTGCCCGCGACCGCTACGAAGCTTCGTTTCGGGCAGTCTTGTCAGAGATGAATGTGGAGAATCCGAAACTCGCCGCGATTTTCCTGCTCTCAGTGCTCAACGCTGTGGAGCGGTGGTATCGGCCGAGCGGCCCACTCAAGCGGGAGCAACTGGCGGATGAGGTCTTTCGGTTCGCGATGACCGGGATCAAACCGTGACGGCTCGTCGGACGCTCGAACCCCGACTTCTGGGAGCCATCATTTTCGGCCTGGTCGTCGTAGCGGTGGTCACGGCCGCCATCATCACCTCTCTACGGCCCGTGCCGGACCTGGATCCGAACTCCCCGGAGGGGGCGGTGCAGGGCTTCTTTCGGGCCATCGAGGCGAGAGACTACGACGCCGCTCACACCCTTCTTTCGTCGGAGCTGCAATCTGACTGCACATCGTCCGACCTCGCCACCTAT
>JAICND010000504.1 GCA_025929005.1 Acidimicrobiia bacterium | reverse complement strand
GTGGGAACTTCACCTACCCGTTCTAACCAGCAACTCCAACTAAGAGAGCGCCCCTCGGGGCGCTCTCTTTTTGTGTCGGGTGGATCCGGAGGGAGGGAGGAAGCGATGAGATTTATGTTGATGGTCAAGGCAACCGAGGACACCGAGGCGGGGGTCCCCCCGACCCCGGCTCAGCTGAAGGGCATGGCAGAGCTCATGGAGGACATGGCCCGGGCGGGGATTCTCCTCGGCGGGGAAGGCCTCACCCCGAGCTCCAGGGGAAAGCGCATGAGGATAGAGGGCGGCAAGGTGGTGAGCGTCATCGACGGCCCCTTCGCCGAGACCAAGGAGCTCGTGGCCGGCTACGCGCTGGTGGAGGTCGGCTCCTGGGAGGAGCTCGAGCCGTGGAGCGTGCGCTTCGCCGCTGCCCAGGGCGAGGGTGAGTGCGAGATCCGGCCTCTGTTCGAAGCTGTGGACTTCATCTCGGAGGGGTACAACGCCGAGGACGTCGCCCGGGAGGATGCGCTACGCCAACGTCTCCAGGCCCAGCAGCAGCAACAGCAGTGAGCTGGGTTCGTCGGGTTACGGCTGGGCGGGAGCAGGCGTAGCTTCGGCGGGAGCGGTGGGCGACGCAACAGGCGGTCCATCGCGCTTCTCGCTCTCGAAGCTATCGAAGATCTGGTCGAAGGTGGGCGCTATCTTCTCGAACTCGGTCCGGGGGAAGACCTCGAAAACCAGCACGTTCAGCTTTGCGCCGTCGAAGACGAAGTAGTGGGAATGCACTCCCTCACGTCCGGTCGACTGCTGCTTGAGGACGTACAGGTAGTGGAAGCCGAGCTTGCCCTTGTGATTGATCGGTGTGCGCTCCAGGACCTCCACGTCGGGGCTGATCAGCTTGTCCAGCTGGCCCTGGATGATGCCCAGGTCGTTGGCCGACATATCGGGGTCGTAGTTGATCTCGGCGGGCAGCGGCTTGACCCTAAGCAGCAGCGCCGGCTCGTCCTGGGCGGGCCCTGCGACCAGGCGGACCTCGCTGCTCTCGTCCTCGCTGAGGTCGATGCGTGAGTTGTTCTCGATCTGCTTCCAGTCCTCGGGGTAGGAGACCTTGATGCCGGCTTTTTCGTCCGTGAAGGTCACCGTCTTGTCGGCGGTGGTGCCGGGGGTGTCCGGGATGTCGCGGCCGTCCAGCACGTACTTCTTGACGACCGCACGGCCGGCGAAAATGGCGCCGGAGGCGAGCAGGAGCACGAGCACCACAAGACCGGCGCGCGTCAGTAGAGGTTTGTTGGTAGTAGCCATAGTGGACACATTCTATGTGCTTTGCCGGAAATGGCCTCCCACCGGGGGTGTCGCCGGGCGGCTGGGACCACTCTATGTGGTTAGAAGATCCCTTCTTTTCGCTACTTGAGCGTAAACCGGAACCCCGTCCGCCCAAGATTATCGGGAATTTTGCCCACTTTCCGTAACTTTCTCTGGACGCACCGAAGGCAATTGGCTATGCTTCGGGGTCTACTTAGCGCAAAGATGCGAAACCCTGTCGCGATCTGTGACAGCACTAGCATGCGTCGACTCCTTGGTTCTCAGGGTAAGAAAGGAAGATAAGACATGGTCCTTTGGGCAATCGCACTCCTTGTACTCATCGCCATTCCGGCGGAGATCTTCCTCCTAAACCGGATCCTCAACCCGATCACCGAGATCAAAGGGCACATCGACCAGATTCTTGTCGACGGCGTCATCCTCACC
>JAICND010000524.1 GCA_025929005.1 Acidimicrobiia bacterium | reverse complement strand
ATACGCGTTCTGCGCCCACCCCGACATACATGCCACGGCGATGGCCTACACCGCCGAGTACCTCACGGGTCAGGTCGCCGGCAGGGAATTCGGTGGTGGCGACTTCGTCCCGGAGTCGTCACGGCGCGCACGCGGTTTCGCCACCTGGGCGGCGATCCGATCACTCGGCCGCTCGGGGCTCATCGAGTTGATCGAGACGTGCTGCGCCATGGCCACAAGGCTTGCCGAGGGGGTGCGTTCTGTTCCTGGAGCGCATGTGGTCAATGACGTCGTCCTCAACCACGTCTTGGTGAGGGTCGGTGACGCCGAGTTCACCAATCGCGTCGAGCATCTGATTCAGGAAGAAGGCAGCGTCTGGTTGGGCGGCACGACGTGGAGAGGGGAGAGGCTGCTGCGGATCGCAGTGTCGAACTGGTCGACCCGGGAGCAGGACATCGACATGACGGTCGAAGCGATTGGTCGAGCGGTGGCCGCTGCCCGCTCGGGAACGCAACTGCCCGTTTAGCTCTCGCTCTGCCCAACGGATCACCGGCCAGCAGGGGTTGCCGGAGCCGATACAGGCCGAACTCCCTACCTCCTTCTTGTGCGCGAAGGGTTAATTCCCAGGTGTGGGATCGAGCCCTCTCTCAGGTGGCTCGTTGGCCGATCGGGCCGCCACTCATTTCCCCGACATGATGTCGGTAGGTGACGGTGATAGAGGGCCGTCCCTGGTTTTCTGAGCCGCCCAGTGGCATCCGGTGCTATGACAGGGGGCTCAGTCGATGACAGCGCGGGACCGGGTGCGATGACGGGGGCAGAGGCTGAATTGAGAAGGGGGCCTGGAGAGAGATTCTGCACTCCACGCTCCCCGAGCGGCGAGTATGGTCGAATCCGCCGGAGGGAGCAGGTCCAGAGAAAAGGGGCTGGTGAGGACCCTGACCCTGCACCGGCTGGCACGACGCCAGTCGGCCCGGGGCTTGTCCAACTCTTACGGTTCGTGGAGGTGCCTCGGCGTATCTGCCGAGCAGTGGGAAAGGAACGTGTCTGTGCGCAACCGCTTGTCTTCTGGTCATTTGCCCAGGTCGATTGTGATCCTCGGGGTGATAGCCAGTCTCATGGTCCTGACTGTCGGGTTGGCTTCGGCGAAACCGTCCGGTTCGGGACCTGGCAACAGCCCGAATGCCAAGGTGTGCCGTGATTGGCAAGACCTCTACAAGTCCGATGGTTCCGGGTTCGCCTCCAGGGACGACTGTGTGTCCTATGCGGCCGAAGGGGGAACGGTCCACGCCGACAATCCGCTGTGTGACGACTGGGCCGAACTTTTCGACTCGCTTGGCCAGCAGTTCGACTCGCGTGAGGAGTGTGAGGCCTATGTCGATGGGGGCGGGGTTCTCTACCCGGACAACTCGCACGTTCTGATCAACCAGGTGACCGTGGACCCCCCATCGCCGACCGCCGGGATCTATGACGCATCCTGGGCGCAGTTCGGCCCGGCGGTATCAGCGACTGGTGTATCGGGCTCGCTCGTTCTCATCTTCGACTCGGGCGGCGGCTCGAACAGCGACGGCTGCGAGCCCTTGATCGGCTTTCCAGCCGGAGCCATCGCATTGGTTGCCGGTGGCGGCTGCACGTT
>JAICND010000383.1 GCA_025929005.1 Acidimicrobiia bacterium | reverse complement strand
GTACTCCCCCATCGACACGCCGCCCGAGGTGACGATCACGTCGGCCTGGTCGGCCCCTCGGGCGAGGGTGGCGCGAAGTTGGGAAGCATCGTCGACGACATGACCGAGGTCGACGACGTCGACTCCCAGTTCGCGCAGTGCTGCCGTCAGCATCGGGCGATTGGAGTCTCGAATCTGACCAGGCCCAAGCGCCGGCCCGTCAACTTGAACCAGCTCGTCGCCAGTCGAGGCGATCGCCACCCGGGGTCTCCTCCTTACCGGTGGATGGCTGATTCCTAGATTGGCCAGGACTCCGATGTGGGCGGGGCTCAATCGGATACCCGCCGCCAGCACCTCGTCTCCAGCCTCGACGTCACCGCCGGCCGGTCGTACCGACGTCCCGGGGGGGACCGACACCTTGATGGTGACTACGCCGTTGTGTTGTTCAGTGTCCTCCACCCTCACGACTGCGTCGGCCCCGGTCGGGATCGGCGCCCCAGTCATGATCTTGATCGCCGTCCCCGCCGTCACTGCCCTCGTGGCGACCCGACCCGCCGGGACATCTTCGGTCACTTTCAACTCGGCTGGAACCGACGAGACGTCCTCCGACCGCAGGGCGTAACCATCCATGGCCGAGTTGGTGAACGGAGGGACCGGGTGGGGGGCTCGGACAATCTGGGCTACCGCGAGACCTGCCGCCTCGGCCAGTGGCACGGTCACCACCGGCAACAACGGCAATGGAGCCAGCACCTCTAGTTGAGCTTGACGGAGCGGTTTCATTCGGGTTCGGACGCCGCCCTGTTCTCACCCAGGACGGCCGTGGCCTCGATCAGACCCTCGGGGGTGCCGACGTCCAGAAGATCAACGGCAGCCACGAACCCGCGACAGCGGCCCCGGCGACCGAGATCATCGATGGCGTCGGTCAGTTGAATCTCCCCTCCCACGCCAGGCTTGAGCCTCGCCAGAATCTCAAAGATTTCAGCGGTGAAGAGATAGCGCCCGATCAAACCAAGTCGGGAGGGAGCGTTCTCGGGTCCTGGCTTTTCAACGGCACCGGCGACGTCGAGGGTGCTGTCGGCACGCTCCGCCGATCCTGGAACGATGACCCCGTAGCGAGACAAGAAGTCGTCCTCCAGGCGCCGCAGGCACACCGCCGAGAGCCCGTCGGCCGCCGCCTCCAGTGAGCCCAGCACGTCGTGACCGGGCCGGACAATGTTGTCGGCTAACAGACAAAAAAAGCTCCGATCGCCAACAGCTTCAGCCGCCTCGCGGACGGCGTGACCCAATCCCAGCGCTTCCTCTTGGACGACGGGCCGGATCTTGACGTGTTCGAGGCCGGGCAACCGACCGCCACTCAGAAAGTGCTGCTGAACCAGGTGGCCGGCATCGAGATCGACCACGATCACTGCCTCAGTGGCACCGGCCCGGGCGGCCTCCTCGACGGCGTATTGAATGGCGGGTCGATCAACCACAGTGATCAAAGCCTTGGGAACGACCCGGGTGGCGGGGCGCATCCTGGTGCCGCGTCCGGCCGCGGGTATTACCGCCACTTCGACACTCATGAGTCCACTTTCTGTTCTGACCGGCGGAGGATTCTGGAGATGTTGCCTCGATGCCGGTAGACGACCAAGGCAAGCGTGGCACCGAGTAAGACCAGAGCCATGCCGCGGACCCCTTGCCAGAGCGCCAGAGGGATGGTGGTGACAAGCACGGTTAGGGAGGCGATGGAGGCGACTCGCGTCAGTCGGGCGACGGTGACCCACACAACCGTCAGGATCAGGCCTGCCAAGGGCATGGTGAAAAAGACAACCCCGCCACCGGTCGCCACCCCTTTGCCACCACGAAAGCGGTGGTAGATCGGATAACAGTGCCCGAAGACAGCCGCCAGGCCGGCGGCAAAGGCCCAGGGAGTTATCGGAGAGGTGGCTCGAGTGAGCAGCGTGCCGATGGCTGCAGCAATCACACCTTTGAGGGCGTCGCCGACGAAGACCATGACAGCCGGACCCTTGCCCAGGGTTCGCATCACATTGGATGCGCCGGGATTGCCACTCCCCACCTCGTGGATGTTGACTCCGTGCATACGGGCAACCACGACCGCGAAATCCACGCTGCCTATTAGATAGGCCAAGACCAGGGCCAGAGGACCGGCCAGCGTCGAATTCATCCGACAAGTGTATGGAAGTCGCTGGGGCTGGGGATGTGCTGGCCGGAATTCGCCGGGGCCCGTAATCGTTAAACTGAGAGTCCCCAACGGTCTCCCGGAGAACAACGCGCCATGCCCACGTACGAATACCGATGCGACAAGTGCGGTCAGCACCTCGAGGTGGTGCAGTCTTTCTCCGATCGCCCGCTTCGGCGCCACCCACAGTGCGGAGGAGACCTTTCCAAGGTGTTGCACCCCCGCGGGGTGGTGTTCAAGGGCTCGGGGTTCTACAAGACGGATTCGCGGCCCAAATCGTCCGACTCGAAGGACGGTGATGGGTCATCAAAGAAGCCCGCGGAGAAGAAGAGCGAACCCGCCCCCGCCACCACCGGCGCCTCCAGCAGCGAAGCCGCCGACTAACTAACCCCCTTCCGGCTGAAGGGGGCAACCGATACCTTGGGTCGATGTACTGGCTGGCCCGCCCT
>JAICND010000038.1 GCA_025929005.1 Acidimicrobiia bacterium | reverse complement strand
TTCTGGCGGTTTTCCTTCCCTTACAACGAAGGCGACTCGCACTTCGACGAGCACATTGAGCAGATCAAGGCAGCAATCGCGGCTGCTCGGGAGTGACGGTCTTTTAACTGGGTCGCCTCGGCTGTTGTGGCCGGTTTTCTTCTCGAGTGGTGACCATGTGGTCCGCTCGTCGCTCACTCCTCGTCCTCGTCAGGGAAATTCGGGTCGCGGCGTCGAATCTCGCTCGATCCGATCGTCGTAGCGTCATCGGAAAGGAGGGCTTGTGCAGTACATGTTGCTGATTTATGAGGATGAAGCCGCCGAGGCGGGCTTGAGCGAAGAGGAACGGGAGTCTTCGATTGCGCGGCACATTGACCTGGCCCGGCGGCTGCGATCTGAGAATCGCCTGCTGGCGGCCGACCCCCTGCAACCCGCTGTGACGGCCACCTGCGTGCGGGTCGAGAACGGCCGGGTGGTCATGACCGACGGCCCCTATGCCGAGACCAAAGAACAGCTGGCCGGGTTCTATCTGGTGGAGGCAGCCGATCTCGATCAAGCCCTGGCCGATGCCGCGGCCATCCCGTCGGCCGCCCGCGGGGTCATCGAAGTCAGGCCGATTCTGGACCTGCAAGCATGAGGTGACTTGAGGCCCGACGAAGCCCTGGACCGCATCTTCCGGCAAGAGCATGGATTGGTGCTCGCATCCTTGGTCAGATTCTTTCAAGACCTCGACCTCGCCGAAGAGTCCCTCCAGGATGCGGTGACGACTGCTTTGCGATCGTGGACGGTTGACGGAATCCCCGATCATCCCGCCGGATGGTTGTTGACGGTGGCCCGCCGCAAAGGCATCGACCAGCTCCGCCGACGCAAGAACCTGGCCCGGGTTACTTCTCTGCTGCGCGCTGCCGAAGTCCACGCTGATGTGGAACGTGACGAGGAGGACGCGGTGCCCGACGAGCGGCTTCGGCTCATGTTCACCTGCTGTCACCCCGCCCTCCCGATGGAAGCCCAGGTGGCGTTGACCCTCCGGACCCTGGGTGGCCTAACAACCGCCGAGATCGCCCGGGCATTTCTGGCCACCGAGACGACGATGTATCAGCGGATTACTCGAGCCAAACGCAAGATTGCCACGGCTGGCATCCGGTACACGGTGCCGAGTGAACCAGCACAACTGGCCGAGCGCCTGGAGGCCGTCTTGGCCGTGATCTATCTGATCTTCAACGAGGGCTACTCGGGATCCTCGGGAACCGCCCTCGTGAGGATTGACCTCTGCCAGGAGGCGATACGGTTGGCGGAAATCGTCGCAGGTTTGTTGCCGGAGGAACCGGAGCCTGCAGGTCTGGCGTCGCTGCTCTGTCTGATCGAGTCCCGGCGTCCGGCCCGGCTTGATTCCGACGGAGACCTGGTCCTTCTCGAAGACCAGGACCGATCGCTGTGGAATTTGCAGATGATCAACCGGGGCCGGGGCTGGCTGCAGCGGGCTCAGTCAAGGTCGCAGACTCAAGGTCCATATCTACTGCAGGCCCGGATCGCGGCGATCCACGCTGATGCCACTACCGCGGACGCCACTGATTGGCGCTCGATCGTCTCCCTTTACGAGGAGTTGGTTGACATTCGACCGACACCGGTCGTTGCGCTGAATCACGCGGTGGCCGTGGCGATGTGGCAAGGAGCCGACCTCGGTCTTCTGTTGATGGAGTCATTGGCCGAGAGTCTGAACACGTACCAACCTTTCCATGCTGCCAGGGGAGAGCTAGCTGCCAGGGCAGGCCGCTTCGGTGATGCGGTCGTGTCGCTGCAGCGGGCCGTTGAACTCTCAGCCAACGAGGTGGAAACGAGACACCTGCAACGGCGTCTGCAGGCCGTCATTCGGTTGGACCGGGCGGATCAGATCAGTCGCTGACCGCTCTTTCGATGCCGGCGATCGAGTAGGCCTCCGCCTCGTCGAGGGTCTCTTTGTCGAGCAAAGCCTGGGCAAGAGCATCGAGTTGGGTCCGGTGGTTCTTTAGGGTTTCAACGGCTGACTCGTAGCAATCATCGACGATCCGTCGCACCTCGGTGTCGATCAACTCGTGTGTCTTCTCCGACACCTCGGGACGGACAAAAGGGTCGCGGTTGTCGTCGATGACGGCAACCGGCCCGATGGCTTCGGACATGCCCCACTTGCCGACCATCGAGCGGGCGATCCGGCTCACTTGGACCAGGTCGTTCTCGGCACCGGTGGTGATGGTTCCGAACACGACATCTTCGGCCGCCCGGCCCCCGAGAGCTCCAATGATCTTTCCCCTTAGGTAGTCGCGGTCATAAGCATATCGATCGGCATCAGGGGATTGGAATGTCACTCCCAGAGCGCGCCCGCGGGGAATGATGGAGATCTTCCTCACCGGGTCCGCTCCGGGCAGCAACATGCCCAGGAGCGCATGTCCCGCCTCGTGGAAGGCGGTCCGTTCCTTCTCCTCACTGCTCATCATGATCTGGCGCTCGGTCCCCAGGACGATCTTCTCGAGGGCATTCGTGAAGTCCGCCTGTCTCACTTTCTCGTGGCCTAAACGAGCGGCCATCAACGCCGCCTCGTTGACAAGATTGCGGAGATCGGCCCCGACCATGCCGGGCGTGGCCGAAGCTATAGCGGCCAGATCGACCTCAGGGTCAAGCGGCACCTTGCGAGTGTGAACCTCGAGGATCTTCAAACGGCCCCTCTGGTCGGGGGGGCTAACCGCCACCTGGCGGTCGAAACGCCCGGGCCTCATCAGGGCCGGGTCGAGCACCTCGGGCCGGTTAGTGGCTGCTATGACGATGACCCCTTCGGATCCGGTGAAGCCGTCCATCTCGGTGAGGATCTGATTCAAGGTTTGCTCACGCTCGTCGTGACCACCAAATGAAACGGCTCCACCACGGGCCCGACCGATAGCGTCGAGCTCGTCAATGAAGACAATGGCAGGGGCGACCTTCTTCGCTTCGTTAAATAGGTCACGGACCCGGCTCGCCCCCACCCCGACGACCATCTCGATGAACTCCGAGGCGGAGATGGAAAAGAACGGGACGTTGGCCTCACCTGCCACGGCCTTGGCCAAGAGGGTCTTGCCGGTTCCGGGGAGACCTGACAGCAAGACGCCTTTGGGGATGGCACCGCCGAGGCGGGTGTATTTGCCGGGGTTCTTGAGGAAGTCGACGATCTCCGCCAGCTCCGCTTTGGCGTCCTCGATTCCCGCAACGTCCTCGAAGGTGGTTCGCTGGTCGGTCGCCTCGAACCTCTTGGCCCGCGAACGCCCCAGCCCACCGATGCCACCAAGAGCAGAGCCGGCCCGGCGCCACATCGAGAAGAAGATCCAGAGCAGGAGCAGAGTTGGTCCGAATCCGAAGAGGAGCTGTTGCCAAAACGGCGTCTGCTGGGGATCGACGGCCGAGATCTCGACACCGTTGGCCCGCAGTATCTCGACGAGGTTGTCGTCGGCCCAGGTGGGGCGCTGAGTGACAAACAGGTCCGACACCACCTCGGGATCATCCGGATCGGCCTGAGGCTCCGAGAAGCGGCCCTGGATGGTGTCGCCGCGGGAGAAGACGGTTTCGACCTGCCCCCCTTCGACGACGTCCAGGAACTGGGTATACGTGAGGTCGATGCGGGTCTCCTGAAACACCAACGAGGTGAGGTACCAGTTCACCGCGAAGAGGAGGACGGCAATGATGAGAATGCGTCGACTCGGAGGGCGCCCGAAGAAGCCCCGCGGTTGATCCGCCTCCTTCTTGTCCGGCATCCCCTCGACCCGCCATTCAGGAGGTCGCTTCTTGTCTGTCGTGCCCTGTCGGCTGGTCATCGTCAGAGAAGCGTACCGACCGCATCGAAGTATCAGGCTTGGTTCAACCGGCTTAGGTGTAACTAAGTTCCACCCGTGATCTCGAATGCGCGCATCCTCGGCATGCTGGCCGAGCTGGCCCGGCTGACCGCGCTCGACGAAGAGTCACTGCAATCCTTCAAAGTGCGGGCGTACGAGAACGCCATCAACGGGATAGAAGGGCACCCCTCCGACATCGCCGGTCTTGGCCAGGCCGAGCTCGTGAAAATCAAGGGGGTCGGGGCATCGATCGCCTCCAAGATTCGCGAATACGTCGAAACGGGCAAGGTCACCAAACTCGAGGAGCTGGCGGCGAGATATCCCCCCCGATTCGTTGAACTGCTCAAGATCCCTGGGCTTGGACCCAAAACTCTCAAGACCCTCCGTTCGGAACTCGGGGTCGAGGACCTGGAGAGCCTCAAGGACGCCGTGGAGCGGCAGGCCCTCCGTGACCTGCCTGGTCTGGGGAAGATCAGCGAAGAGAAGATCGCCCGCTCGATCGAGCGGCTCGGGCTGCATGGGAAGGACCGGCGCACGCCCATCGTCGAGGCGATGTCCGTCGCGGCAGGTCTGGCTCGCGAGCTGGAGGGCCTACCCGGAGTGACGAGTGCCACCCCGGCCGGAAGTGTGCGGCGTTTGGCCGAGACGATCGGCGACATCGACATCGTGGTGGCCTCCACCGACCCGCTTCCGGTCATGGGGGCCGTGGCCGGCCATCCAGAAGTGACCGAGGTGATTGGCTCGGGCGACACGAAGACTTCGGTCTTGACGCGCTCTGGGTTGCAGGTTGATGTAAGGGTGGTTGCACCCGAACAACTCGGAGCAGCCCTGGTCTACTTCACCGGATCCAAAGCCCACAACGTCGCATTGCGGCAAAGGGCCATCGACCAGGGCCTCCTTCTATCTGAATATGGGCTCTTCGAGGGCGAGTCCGTAATAGCGGCGGCCACTGAAGCCGATATCTACGCAGCCCTAGGACTTGAGCTGATCCCGCCTCCAATGAGGGAGAATTCGGGGGAGATCAAAGCCGCCGCCGCAGGTGACCTGCCTCATTTGAGACTCGAGCAGATACGCGGTGATCTGCATTACCACACGGATCAGTCGGGGGATGGACGATCGTCGCTCGAAGAGATGGTCGAGGCGGCGGCCAGCCTCGGATACGAATACGTGGCGATCACCGACCACGGCGAAGACCTGACCATCAATGGTTCCGATCGCACCCAGATGAGAGAACATCTCGCCCGCATCCGGAAACTCCAGGAGCGATACCCCAACCTGCGGCTGTTGTTCGGGTGTGAGCTCAACATCGGCCCGAGTGGCACCCTCGACTATGACCCCGATTTCCGGCTGGAATTCGACTGGTGTGTCGCGTCGGTGCACAGTCACTTTGATCTATCCGCCGAGCAACAGACCACCCGGATCCTGCGGGCGCTGGCGGACCCTGCCGTAAATGCCATCGGACATCTCACCGGCCGATACATCGGGAGGCGTCCCGGGATCGAACTCAATCTGGATGCTGTGCTGGAAGGTCTGGCGGTGAGCGGGGTGGCTCTGGAAGTCAACGGTGCCCTCGACCGGCTGGACGCCTCGGCCGAAGTGATCAGGCGGGCGGTTGCCCAACAGGTGAAGCTGGTGATCTCCACCGACTCGCATCACACCTCGGATCTGCGACGCATGGCTTATGGGGTGGCCAACGCCCAGCGAGGGTGGGCAGGCGCGGATGATGTGGTCAACACTCTTCCGGTCGACGAGTTCGTGGCTTGGGCGGGCTCCCGACGATGATCGACCCGGTGCATCCCCTCCCCTTGCTGGCGTTAGCAGTCGGGTTCCTGGGATTGGTGGCGGCCCTGGCGTTTCACCGGATGGTGCAGCCTGCCAGCCCCGGAGGTGCTCGCATCCAGGAGTTCGCCGCCGAGATTGGCCACGGTGCCATGACCTTCCTTCGCGGGCAATACACATGGTTGGCGGTGCTGGCGGCGGTGATTGCCGGACTGATCACGCTGTTGCTTCCCTGGGAGCCCTGGACCCCGGCTGCATACTTGTTTGGTGTGGTTGTGACCGCCGTGGCGAGTCACGCCGGCGTCCGTATCGCCACCGGCGCCAACGGCAGAACCGCCGAAGCAGCCAGGGTGGGTGGGGCTCAGGCTGGCCTCCGTATCGCCTTCCGCGCTGCCGCCAGCGTTGGGTTCGCGGTCTCAGGCTGTGGGCTTTTGGTGGTGGCGATCGCATTCATCGTTCTCAGCCAATTGTGGGGTGCCGAAGCGTGGCCCCATGCCCTCGTGGCAGTCTGTCTGGGCGCCTCGACCACATCGCTTTTTGCGCGGGTCGGAGGCGGCATCTTCACGAAAGCCGCTGACGTGGGGGCGGATCTGGTCGGCAAGGTGGAGGAGGGTCTCCCCGAGGACGACCCCCGGAATCCGGCCGTGATCGCCGATCATGTTGGTGACAACGTCGGGGCTGTTGCCGCGGTGGGGACCGATCTCCTCGAGTCCTACATCGGGTCTCTGGTGGCGCCCGTAGCTCTAGCCGCGATCGTTTTTGCCAGCCGCTCGTACCTGATCCCGGCCATGATGCTGCCGCTCGGGGTGGGGATCGCCGGAATTGTCTCGGCGCTGGCAGCGACCTCCCTGGTTCGCTTCCGGGGGGACAACTTCGTAGCTGCCTTGCGTCGCGGCTCGCTCGTCGCGACTGTCATCGCCGCCCCTGCCACCTTCGGCGTGGTCTGGTGGCTCATGGCAGGAATTGACGGTGTGGCGAACCCGGTGGGGTTGTGGCTGGCAGTCGTCGTCGGTCTCACGATCGGCCTGGCGGTCGGACAGATAACCGCCTGGTTCACGTCTGACAACTATCGCGCCGTGAAAGAGGTCGCCCGGCAGTCGCAGACCGGCGCTGCCACGGTGATCATCTCCGGCATGGCCGAGGGGATTCGGTCCGCCGCGTATTCCGTCCTGGCTGTCGCCACGGGCGTCTTGTTGGCGTTTGTGGCCGGCGACTGGGCATTGGGATCCGGTGGAGGGATCTACGGAGTCACACTCGCTGCCATCGGACTGCTGTCCACCTTGGGGATGACAGTGGCCCTCAGTGCATACGCGCCAATCGCCGACAACGCGGCGGGGATCGTCGAGATGGCGGGCATTCATGACGAAGCTCATCACGCCACCGACATCCTCGACGCGGTGGGAAATGCGACCGGGGCAGTTGCCAGAGGGTTCACGATCGTCTCTGCCGCGGTAACCACCCTGGCGGTGCTGGCTGCGTTCACCAGGGTCGTCGGCCTCAACTCGATCGACCTGACAAGTCCGGTGACTGCGGTGGGTCTGATTCTGGGAACCATCGTTCCTTTTCTCTTCACCTCACTTACTCTCAACGCGGTGGGAAGGGCCGCCTCCCGAATGATCGATGAAGTCCGTCGCCAGTTCCGTGAGATCCCCGGTTTGCGAGCCGGAGCCGAGACAGCTCCGCCCGACTATGGGGCCTGTGTCCAGATCGCCACGGCTGGTTCGCTGCGCGAGATGGTGTTGCCGGGCACCCTGGCGGTGGCCGCCCCGCTCGTGATCGGTTTCATCGATGTCGAGGCCCTGGCAGGTTTTCTGGCCGGCTCGATGATCTGCGGATTTCTGCTTGCCACTTTCATGGTCAACGCCGGCGGCGCCTGGGACAGCGCCAAGCGTCTTATCGAAGCTGGAGCGTTTGGAGGACGGGGGTCGCAAGCTCACGAGGCGGTTGTAGTGGGTGACGGTGTCGGTGATTCCTTCAAGGACACCTCGGGGCCGGCCCTCAACGTTCTCGTCAAGTTGATGACGATTGTGGCTTTGGTTTTCTCCCCGGCGTTTGTCGGTTAACTGGAAATGAGCGACTCCACAGAGGTCTGGTTAGTTCGTCACGCACAGTCCGAAGCCAACGCGGCCGGGCTTTGGCAGGGTCGGTCCGATAGTGCGGTGAGCGATCGGGGATTGCGACAGATCGAGGCGTTGCGCCGGAGATTCCAGGATCAGAGATTCGACATCGTGGTCACCTCTCCTTTGACCCGGGCTCGACAGACGGCGGCCGCGTTTGGTGACTTTGAAACCGACGAAGCTTTTCTGGAGGTCGATCTGGGCAACTGGGAGGGGAAGTCCTGGCATGAGCTGGCGGCCACGGATCTCAAGGAGCTCCTCGCTTTGGGCAAGGGCGAGAATCTTCGTTTCGGTGACATTGGCGAGAGCACCGAAGAGCTAACGGCCAGGGTAGAGGCCGCCATCGACGGTCTCTTCGACCGGCTCAGGCCGGGGGAGCGCGCTCTAGTTGTCACCCATGGCGGGGCTATCGACGTTGTCCTCGATAGGGCGTTCGGAAGGATCGGGGGACAACGTGTGGCCACCTTCTCCGAGAACACCGGTATCACCAGGGTGGTGCGTCGTGACGGACAGACCCGACTGGCCGCGTTCAACGACGTCGCCCATCTCGGGCCCCGGCCCCGATCAGTGGAGCGGGCCCTCAGCGAAGGCCGGGCGGTTCTGGCGTTGATGAGACATGCGCGCACGGCCGCCAACGTCGAAGGTCGCTGGCAGGGTCACACCGACTGGGGCCTGGACGAGGTGGGTCGATCACAGGCTGCGGCTCTGGCGTCCTATTACCCGTCTGTGTCAAGAGTGGTGAGCTCCCCATTGGGCCGCGCCTGGGAGACGGCCACCCACCTGCATCCTCTGCCCGAGCCGGTCGATGATCTGGTGGAGCTGGGCTTCGGGAAGTGGGAGGGGCTCACGTTCGGCGAAATCAACCGTGAATG
>JAICND010000032.1 GCA_025929005.1 Acidimicrobiia bacterium | reverse complement strand
TGTCAGAAGAGCCAGTCTCTCGACCAGGCCGGAGACTTCCCCTGCCGTTAACGACGACAGGTGCACTTCTGGATCGCCAAGATTGATTCCCGCCAGGCTTGTCCAGGTTCCCGCCACCCCCAGCACGTTGCCGCTCGTTGCGGCGATTCCGGCGAAGCTCTCTTGCACCAGACCCCTGGCCATGGCCAAGTCCTCGACGGAAGTTGGACGATTGCCGAGGACCCTCTCGGTCAGCCGGACTGATCCCATCCCGAGGGATCGCCCGCCATCGACCGTCACGAACTCCGTCGACCCTCCCCCGATGTCGACCACGATGTGCGGAGGTGGCACCGGCACGCCGAAAGTGGCTCCGGTGAAAGCGAGTCTGGCTTCCTCGTCGCCCGAGATCAGCTCGGGGCGAACCCCGAGCGCGACTTCAGCCTTGTCGAAAAACAGCTCCCGGTTGCCCGCATCGCGCGAAGCCGACGTGGCCACGGCCCGCCGCCGCTCAACTTCCATGTCTCGCATCCGCCCCCCGAACTCGGCCAGGGCAAGCAGGGTCCGGTCGATGGCCTCCTCCGAGAGGAGGCCGGTGGCATCTACGCCGATCCCCAGACCGGTGACCCGCTGCCACCGTCCCATTTCAACGGTGTCGTCGCCGATCTGATGGACGATCAGCAACCGCATGGAATTGGTGCCGATGTCGACCGCCGCCAGCCTCACTTCGGTTCTCTCCACTCCGGGTTCAGGCTCCCGTCCACGACACAAGGGATCGTGCAATCGAGCGGCTCGATCGACGGAGCCACCAGGGCTCCGACCGGGTTGAGGTTGCCGGCGGCGTAGTCAGCGAAGTGGGCATGGAGGCACTTCACTCCCGCAATGGCACCGGCCACGCCGCCCTGGGGACGGTGGACTGCTTCGGGTGGTACCAGCCGATCGCGGTCGCGGCGATAACGATCGTGGGCCTCATTCAAAGCTGCGGCAAACTCCGAATCGGATGCCGCCCGCGACTCCATCTGCTGGATGCCACCCGCCGACTCCAGCCTGGCGATTCGCTTCACGGCCAGTGGACAGGACAACCAGAATCGGGTCGGAAAAGGAGTCCCGTCCTCGAGCAGCGGCGGCACCGTCACGACCACGGGTAGCCCCAGCGGGCAGCGGGCGACGACCTCGGACGGAGCCCGCAAACGTCGTCCGATCTGAGCGGCAATGACCTCGGAGTCAGCCCCCAACGAGATCGGCGCCGGTGAAGAAGTTCCAGATCGCTCGATACCAGGGAACTTCAGGTGGTACTTCCGCAGTGATGGGAGGCGGTGCGGTCGTGGTGGTCGGCTCGTCGGCGGGCTCCAGCACCACATAGGCAATGTCGCCCGGCATTACGTAGCCGAGTTGCTCGCGGGCAAGCCGCTCTATCTCTTCGGGAGTATTGAGGGCGGCCACTTCAGCTTCGAGGATCCCGTTCTCGGTGGTGATGGCGGACAGCTCGAGCGCCGCAGCCTCAACCCTTCGCTGTTGATCGATGATCTGCCGGAAAGGGATCACCGCGGTGACCAACGCTACGCCGAGGACGAGCAGCGCCAGGGTTGCAGTCCACAGAGCTGGTTTGGGAAGACGAGTCATCGGTATCTCCTGAAGGTCTCCCACCCGCCGTAACGTGCCTCGCCAGCCAGCGCCTCTTCGATGCGAAGAAGTTGGTTGTACTTGGCGGTCCGCTCCCCCCGGGCCGGAGCCCCCGCCTTTATCTGGCCGGCGTTGGTCGCAACCGCCAGATGCGAAATGAAAGAATCCTCAGTTTCCCCAGAACGATGGCTGATCATCCGACCAAAGCCGGCACGTGCGGCGATGTCCATTGTGCGGATCGTCTCTGAGAGCGAACCGATCTGGTTGACCTTGATGAGAATGGCGTTGGCAGCGCCATTGGCAATGCCCTGTCGCAGCAGATCTTCGTTGGTGACGAACAGGTCGTCGCCGACCAGCTGTAGCCGCGACCCCAGTTGCTTGGTGAGGAGTTGCCAGCCATCCCAGTCACCCTCGGCCATCCCGTCTTCGATCGACACCAGCGGAAACTCGTCGACCAGTGCAGCGAGATAATCGACCATCTCAGCGGAGGTGAGCTCGCCCCCTTCAAGGTGATATCGGCCACTGGAGAACAGCTCGGTGGCGGCGACATCGAGGGCCAGTCCTATCTCGTCACCAAGTCGATAGCCCGCCACCTCCACGGCCTCCCCCAGCAACACGAGGGCGGCCCGGTTGGTAGCAAGGTTCGGAGCAAACCCTCCTTCGTCTCCTACATTGGTGGCCAGGCCGCGGCCGGCCAGGACTTTCTTGAGAGCGTGATAACACTCGACCCCGGCCCGCAGGGCGTCGCGGTAGGTATCGAACCCTCCCGGGACGAGCATGAACTCCTGGATGTCGACCGAGTTGGATGCGTGAGCGCCACCGTTGAGGACGTTGAGGCACGGCACCGGCAGAACCCGGGCCCACGGTCCCCCTAAGTAGCGAAAGAGCGGCACGCCGGTGGCCCAGGCCGCAGCTCGGGCAACGGCGAGAGACACGGCCAGGATGGCATTGGCACCCAGCCGCGCCTTGTCAGCCGAGGCATCCAGGTCGAGCATCGTCTGGTCGATCGAGTCCTGACTTAGGGCGTCCAGGCCGATCAGGGCCTCGGCGATGACATCGTTCACGTTGTTAACGGCTGTGAGGACACCTTTGCCGTCGAAGCGATCGCCTCCGTCACGCAGCTCCACGGCCTCCCCAGAGCCCGTGGACGCACCCGATGGAACCGCCGACCGTCCAAATCCGCCACCGCTGAGGTGAACCTCAGCCTCCACGGTGGGATTGCCTCGGGAGTCAAGGATCTCGCGGGCGCGAATGCGGGTTATCACGGTGGTCACGGGCGATCCAACCTAGCGGGAGTCACTCGTACGACTTGACCTTTTCCCACCGCTCGTCGAGCTCAGCCGCGGTCAGCACGTCGAGCGGTCCCATCGCTTCCATGGCCCGAAAGCGCTTGCTGAAGCGGTCAATAGTCCTCCGGAGAGCGATTTCGGGGTCGACTGTTAGGTGTCGGGCGACATTGACCACGGTGAAAAGGAGGTCTCCGATCTCATCGTCGATCCTGCTTGGATCACCGATGGCCTGCTCCAGTTCACCAACTTCCTCGCGGAGCTTTTCGATGACACCTGGGACCTCACTCCAGTCGAAACCAACTTCGGCTGCCCGGCGTTGCAGCTTGGCGGCCCGCTCCAATCCGGGCATTCCGACCGGCACCCCCTCAAGCAGCGACGCCGCGACTGCGCCACCCTTCTCCCCTTCTTTGATTCGATCCCAGTTGGCCTTGACCTCCTCGGCGGTGTCCGCCGACACACTCCCGAAAACGTGGGGATGCCGTCGCACCAGCTTCTGGCGAAGGTTTTCGGCAACGTCTTCGATGTCGAACGCGCCCTCCTGGCGGGCGATCGCAGCGTGAAAGAGGACTTGGAGGAGAACATCCCCGAGCTCGTCCTCGAGAGCCCCGTATTGAGTCCCATCGACGTTGGCCGCAATCGCCTCGATCAATTCGAAGCTCTCCTCGACCAGGTTCTTCACCAGGCTCTCGTGCGTCTGACGCCGGTCCCAGGGACACTCGTTACGGAGCCGCCACATCGTCTGCACGAGACCCACCAAACCCCCTGGCTCGGCGTCGATGAACAACGACGTCCGCAACCCTGCCAGGACGGGGTCGATCTTGTCGAGGGTTTCTTGCAATAGCAGTTGTCCGTCTCCCCCCGCTTCGACCACGATGGTCGCTTGTGTCTCTTCCGGCAGTACCCGCTGAAGAGCGGCAAGCGTGTTGGCCAGCACGACGGGCTGATCGAGGTGGGCGATCACCGTCGGTGAATCGATGAGCAGTGGAGTCGGAAGATCATGAGCATTGAGAACGCGGAGACCCCGATCGAGAGGGTCGTACCCAACGGCCGTCAGAAGGGCGTCGAGAAAGGACTCAGCGGCCATCACCCGGCACTCGAGCCCGGCCGCTCCGGCAGCGACTTTGATTCGCCCAACGGTGAACTCACCTATGAAGGGGCTCCCGGGGACCGCGTATATCGTCGCCCCCCGTTGGGCGCTGGCTATGACCCGCTCGGTTATCGCCCGGTACACGTCCTCGAATGACTCCCCCGAGAGGTATAGGTCATCGCAGGAAGTGACCGATCGACGCCGTGCCAGCTCTGCCGCGGCGGGGTGTTCGAGGGTCCGGACGATGACGCTGTGGGCCTCGTCGAGCAGCGCTTGTTGTGTGGTCGGGTCAACCCGGTTCCAGGCGCCAGGACCAAGTCCGGCCACTATGAGGCTGGCGGTCAACTCGCGGGAGGTACAACCTGCGGAAACGGCTGCAATTGCCAGGTCCCGTATTCGGCGTTGACCACGACTTCGGCAGCCCGCAGCGTATCCAGCAACCACCCATCGACCAGCTGGTTGATCCGATCGCCCGTGATACGGTCTTTGAGTTCATTGAGAGTTGGCTCATCGCGCTCCCTCACCAGGATCAGGTGCCATCCGAACTGTGACTCCACCGGGGTGGTGACCGCGCCGAGCCGGGCTTCAGCCGCCGCCTGGGCGAACTCCGGCACGTAACGGCTCAAGGCGGCACACCCAAGGTCGCCGCCTGCAGCCGCGGTTCCGTCGGTTCCAAGCTCCATGGCCACTGTGGCGAATTCCTCTCCGGCATCGATTCGAGCCTTGGCCGCGATGGCCTCTTCCTCCGTCGCCAACAGGATGTGGCTGACACAGGCATTGACGAGTCCGAATCCCTCGGCGTTCCGCAATAATTGCGCATCGGCGTCAGACCCTGGCAACACGTCAGGGCGGAAGTGTTCCATCAGCTTGTCACGAATCACCTGCTGGTTAGCAATGACCTGGAACTGGCTGTCGGTGAGGCCCTCGTTCTGGAGAAAGTCGGCGAGGGTGATCCCCTGGGCGGTGCTGATCAACTCTGTCATCTGTGCGATTTTGGCTTCGATTTCCGCATCGGTTGGCTCGATGGCGAATTCGGTGCGAACTGACTCGACGACCACCAGGTCGATGATGGCGCTGGTGAGATCGGTGGCGAAGAGCTCCTTGTCGATCGTGTCCTCGCCGCCGTCGGCGGGTATGCGCATAGCCTGGACCTCAGCGACGGTGATGTCCGTGCCGTTGACGGTGGCGGCGACCTCACCCGCGGCACCGCCACCACAGGCGGTCACAAGAAGGGCGATCGTCAAGAGTTTTGAGGGTTTTCGCAAGGTCGGCATGCTAATTCGGCCACATATCTACAAGGAATGCGCGCAGACCGTTAACCAAGTCTCGGGGAGCTGGGAGAAACAAGACGCCCTCGCGGAGGATCGCCTTGGGAGCGAGCCGCTGGAGGCGTACCTCCTGGCTTGTGGTGAGATCCACCGGGGACATTCGTACCTCGGATTTGAGCGTTACGACTTCATTCAGCCCCACCCGCAGCGCCTCGACCCTGAGCCGGGCAATGTCCAAGAGGGCGGTGGCCGCGGCCGGAAGCGGCCCAAAGCGGTCCGCCCACTCGGCCCCAACGTCGTCGACAGCCGCCTGATCTGAAGCCATCGCGAGCCGTCGGTAGGCCTCGAGACGGAGGCTCTGTTCGGGGACGTAGTCATCGGGGAGGTGGGCGTCGAGTGGAAGCTCGATGCGGACTTCCTTGACCTCGCTTGGAGCGAGCTGGGTACCCTCAAGTCGAGAGACCGCCTCGGCCACCAGCTCGGCATATAGGTCAAAGCCCACCGCAGAGATATGCCCGGACTGCACCTCCCCCAGGATCGAGCCAGCTCCCCGGATTTCAAGGTCACGCAAAGCGAGGTGGAATCCCGAACCGAGATCGGTTGCCTCACCAATCGCTTCGAGACGACGATAAGCCTCCTCTGTCATCGTCCGATCGGAAGGATGGAACAGATAGGCATAGGCGCGCTGGCTGGATCGCCCCACCCGGCCCCGTAGCTGATAGAGCTGGGCCAGTCCGAGAAGATCCGCCCGCTCCACTATCAGGGTGTTGACCTGGGGAAGGTCAAGACCGGACTCGATGATGGTGGTGGCGACCATGACGTCGTATTCCCGATTCCAGAAGTCGAGCATCACTTGTTCGAGCTGGCCCTCCGACATCTGGCCATGGGCGACGACAAAGCGGGCGTCAGGCACGAGATTGCGAAGTCGGGCAACGGCTTCATCAATCGAGGCGACGCGGTTGTGGACGTAGAAGACCTGACCATCCCTGAGCAGCTCACGCCGAATCGCCGCTGAAACCGTCTGGGTGTCATAAACCCCGACGTAAGTGAGGATCGGGTGGCGATCTTCGGGAGCGGTGCGGATGTGGCTCACCTGGCGAATCCCGGTCAGTGCCATCTCCAGGGTTCGGGGTATCGGTGTCGCCGTCAGAGTGAGGACGTCGACTCCCACCTTCAGCTGTTTCAACTGGTCTTTGGCGGTCACCCCGAACCGCTGCTCCTCGTCGACAACCACCAGTCCGAGGTTCTTCCAGCGAACATCTTCGGAGAGCAGACGATGAGTCCCGATCACGATGTCGACGGCACCGGTAGTGACCCCTTCGATCACGGCCTGTTGCTGGCGAGGGGTCAGGAACCGCGATAGCACCTCGACCCGGACGGGATATGGCTCGAGACGCTCGCTGAAAGTCTGGTGATGCTGCTGAGCGAGAAGAGTCGTGGGGACCAGCACGGCAACCTGTTTGCCGGCGCTAGCTGCCTTGAAGGCTGCCCGCAGCGCCACTTCTGTTTTCCCGTATCCGACGTCGCCAAAAATCAGCCGATCCATGGGAAGCTCGGCCTCCATGTCTTCTTTTACGTCGGCGATGGCGGTGAGCTGGTCGGGGGTCTCCTCGAAAGGAAAGGCTGCTTCCACCTCGCTTTGCCAGGGACCGTCGGCGGGAAAGGCGAAGCCCCGCGCCCGGGCTCGCGCCCGATGGAGACGGACTACCTGCTCGGCCACGGCCGCCACGGCTCTCCGGACCCGTTCCTTGGTCTCGCCCCAATCCTTCCCACCCATCCGGGAAACCCGCGGAGCCTCCCCGCCGGTGTACTTGCGGACCGCCGCCAACTGGTCGGTAGGGACATAGAGCCGGTCTTCGGAGGCGTAGCCGATGATGAGATAGTCCCGCTCGACCCCGGCCATCGAGATCGATACCAGCCCCTCGAAACGACCGATCCCGTGGCGGTGATGGACCACGTAGTCGCCCAGCGTCAAGTCGGCGTAGTTGAGACCGCTCTCTGCTCGGCGACGACTGGGGCTGCGATGCGCTCGGCGCCGGCCCGCCACTTCCTGTTCACCAAGCAGCGCCAGGCCCAGCCGGGGCGCCACGAAGCCTCGATGGATCCCTGTGCTGATAACCCGCGGGTACACACCCTCCTCAGCCAGGAGGCGCCCAACCCGGTTGGCGGCATGGTCGCCGTCCATCGCCACCACCACCTCCACCTTCTGTGATTGCAGCCTGCTGATAGCTTTGGCCACTGATGCCGCATCACCGGGGTTGGCATCGAACCCGGCTACCTCGAATACCGAATCATCCGGATTGGCGGCCATCGTTGGCATTTCCAGGTGCGGTCCAAGAGTCGTATCGAGATCCAGATGGAGGGCGGGGTGTTCACCCGCGTTGGGTGCGCCGCTGCCCCAGGTGGAGGCCAGGGCGGCGGCAAGTTCCTGCTCCTCCTTTAGGAGCTCCCGGGCCCGATCCTGGCAGCGAGCCGGCTCGACCAGGACCACGAGCGACCCACCCGCTTCGTAGAGGAGGTTGACGGGTGGAGCGAGCCAGGGCAGCCACGACTCCATGCCGGAGAAAATCTGACCTTCGGCCAGCCGATCCCAGGTTGATGCCGCCCAGGGATCGGTCTTCAGGAGTTGACGAGCTCGCTCCCGAACTCCCCGGTCGGGACGGAACTCCCTGGCTGGGTAGGCCGTGGCGGCTTCGATCTCGACGTGCGAACGCTGACTGGACACCGAGAACGATCGGAGATCCTCAACGGTGTCACCGAAGAGGTCGATGCGGACCGCCTCGTCGGCCTGAGCCGGGAAAAGGTCGAGGATCCCCCCTCGAACTGCGAATTCGCCTCGCGACTCGACTCGATCCGTGCGCTCGTAACCGAGATCAGCCAGGGTCTGGGCCAGTTCGGGGAGTGCAACCTCGTCGCCGCGTCGAATCACCACCGGATAGGGAAACGAGGGGCTCAGGCGCTGGATGGCCGCTCGCACCGGCGCAACCACGACCCGACCGGGTTGCGGATCGCCGAGTAGGTGACGCCCCTGGGCCCGGCGGGCCATAGTCCCTAGGTTGGGCGAGATGTGCTCAAACGGCAGGGTCTCCCAGGCAGGTATCAGGTAAGCGTCGGTGAAGAGACAGAGGTCGTCGACCAGTTCTTCGGCGTCGTGTTCCGCTGGCACGACCGCAAAGACCTGGGAGTCGCGCGCCAACCCTGCGAGCACGAAGGCACGGGCACCAGGGCTGACTACCCACCGGCGCGATGGAAAGGTCTGGCCGCGCCATCGCTCGAGATATCTTGAGAGGGGAGCGGGCATCAGATTGGCTGGCCGAAATACCGCTCATACCCCTGGGGATCGGCACATCCATGAGGGGTTACCTGATGAACCATGAGACTCTGCCTTCTAGTACGTCGTCGTCCTCACTCTTGCACACGATTTGAACTGGCCCTCACCGCGCGAGACTGGTCCTCGGTTTTGAAGAGGGTGCCAACTCCCCAATATGCCAAGCTAGCTCCCATGGCTCATCCCCTGGTTGACCAGCTCCGCTTCACCCGATCGGAGTTCAAACGCGGTCTCCGCAAAGTCGGCGAAGAGGACGGGTCCAAGCGGATCGATCCGATGAACTCGATCTCATGGATGGTCGGTCACCTCGCCTGGCAAGAAGAGCGGTATTGGCTCCGTCGAGCCCAGGGCGTGATCCTCATCCCTCGCCTGCACGAGGAACTGGCCTATGGGAAACCGGCGACCACACCTTCGATCGGGGAGATGTGGGCGGCATGGGAGGAAGTCACCAACGCCGCCGACCCCTGGCTCGAAGCTCTCGACGAAAACCGAATGTCGGCACCATTGTCGGAGGGTTACTCAAGCGTTGGCACCTTCATGCTCCGGACCACCTATCACTACTGGTATCACCTCGGCGAGGGTCTTGCGGTCAGACAGCAGCTCGGTCACGAACGTCTGCCCGACTTCGTCGGCGATATCGATGGCCGTGCCCCGTGGCGGCCATGACCAAGGTCGCCGGCTTCTATGACTTGCCGCTCGACCTGTTCCTCGGTGAAGTCCACAAGTTCCTCGATCCAGCGGGACTGCGCCTTGGGGTTCGTGTAGAAGGCACGGTTCTTGGCCTCGCCGAAGCTCGTGTAGACGATCTCCACGCGG
>JAICND010000117.1 GCA_025929005.1 Acidimicrobiia bacterium | reverse complement strand
GCGCGCAGATCGTCCGGCCCATCTAGATCTATGGCCAGCCTGGGATCGACCATCACGACCGGCAGTTGGGCGGCAAGAAGGCGCAGATGACGCTGGAAGCTGCCAGGTCCATATGCAAAGTCGAACTGCGAGCTGTTGGTACCTAGCAACGGGGTGCCCCCATCAGAACTCGGAGCAATGACCGGGCGGTGCTCCGAGATCACCGAGATGGCACGTCTCAGGACTTCAGGATTGAGCATGGGCAGGTCGACGTGAAGCACCATCCAGGGAAGCCGCTGTCGGGAAGCTTCCGCGACCGCCAGTGTGGCCGCGGCGTTGAGGTCCGAGTTCTCGTCGAGAATCACCGCGAGACCCAGGTTCTCTCCCCACGCCGCCACCTCCGCATCGGCTGCGATAACCAGAGGCGTGGCACCGGCCGATTGGAGGGCCTCGACGGTGTCGGCGGCCAATTGCCGGCTCACGGAAGCTCGGACTGCGGGAGTGAGGGCCTCCCGGAGCCGGCCTTTGGCAGATTGAAAAGGCTTGATCGGGATCGCTCCCATGACGGTCACACGGCAAAGGTGGCAGGCCAGGTGTCACTTTTCAACATTCCTCTACGATCAGTCGATGATGAGAGCAGGCGTCTTCGTTCCGCAGGGGTGGCGACTCGATCTGGTGGGCATTCCTTTGGAACAGCACTGGCCGACCATCACCGAAGCCGCTCATGACGCCCGCCGATTCGGCTTCGAGTCGGTGTGGGTCTACGACCACTTCCACACGGTGCCGGCCGCAATTCAAGAGGTCACCTACGAGGCATGGACGTTGATGGGCGCCCTCGCCGTGGCCACCGAAGGCCTTCGCCTTGGGCAGATGTGCACCTGCAACTCGTATCGGATGCCGTCGTACCTGGCCAAGGTGGCCGCTTCAATCGACGTGATCTCCGGCGGGAGGGTCGAGATGGGTATTGGAGGAGGATGGTTCGAGAACGAGTACCTCGCTCACGGTTACGAGTTTCCCCGGCCGGCGGTCCGCCTCGGGGAGCTGGCCGAAGGCGTCGAGATCATGAAGCGGATGTGGACCGAGGACGAAGTGCATTTCGATGGCAAGCACTACCAACTTCAGGGAGCGATCTGTCAGCCGAAACCCGTCCAGGAGCCGCACATACCTCTGTGGATCGCCGGTGGCGGAGAGCAGCTGACGCTACGGATCGCGGCCCAACATGCGGCCTACACCAACTTCGGCGGTGCTTCGGCCGAGGAGTTTGCCAGCAAGTCGGAAATTCTCGCCGGTCACTGCCGCGAGGTTGGGAGAAACTTCGACGAGATCGTCCGATCGGCCAATTTCAACGTCGTGTGCGAGGCCGACGAGGCGGCAGTAAGAGACCGGCTGGCTTGGATCGTCGATCACTTTCGACCCCTGGTCGGGGACGATAAGGCATCACGCTCTGGTCGTAACTTCGAGATGATGGCAGGTACTCCAGAGCAACTGATCGGGAAGTTGAAGCCTTGGGTCGATGCCGGGCTCGACTACATGATCTGCTACTTCCAGGAATCGGCATACGACCGTTCCGGCCTAGAGCGGTTCGCCCGCGAGGTCCTGCCGCAGCTGTAGGTCGGCTACACCAGGACCCTTGCCATTTGGCGTGATTGGGCCACAAGGGTGCCGTCTTCATTCCACAGCTCTGCGTCTTCCTCTAGCAACCCGTCAATCAGCTGCCGAGTGGTGACATTCAGAATCTGCCAGACACCCTGGGGTCGTCCTCGCATGTGGACGGTCAATTCGATAGTCGGAGTCCAACCGATCAGCCCCAGGTTGAACACTGCCGGGGGAAAGGCGTCGACCATCAGCGGCAGCGACGCAATTGTGGGGGTCATGCCATCCGAGAATCGGATCTTGCCGCTGAATTCAGCTGTGGATTGCTCGGGATCGAAGACCCCTGCCGCTATCTGCGACTGCGCCACCGGCATGAGCAGCTCGAATCTCTCGATGATGGGGTGGGCAGCGGGACGGCCTGCCGACGAAACCAGATCGTCGGGCAGGATCGGAGGCGCCGACATGCTGCGAGTGGGGCCCCGCTGTTCGTCGAGATCGCCGAGACTTGCCAGCAGGACGAGACGCTGGCGGCCGTCCTGACTCATGACGGCCTGGGCAGTGGTAACACTGCGACCCTTCTTAAGCATCGTGACCTCGATCGTTGCCGGACCTGGATCGGCTGGTGACAGAAAGTGGCCGGTAGTCGACAGCGGATGAGGATGCGGCGACTCTTCGAGAAGCGCAGTCAGTGCCAAGCCCATGAGATACCCCCCGTTTGGACGACCACCGATCGACCAGCGATCTGATACCGCTGCCGAATAAACGCCGTTCTGTTGCGGATGGACGGCAGTGTCCTCCTCAAAGGCGAAGGTCACGGAACGATCAGAAGCGGGCAGCGGGCGTGATGGGCGAGCCGGTCGGCCACCGACCCGATCACCATCCTCTCGACAACCCCGGCTCCTCTGCGGCCAACGATCAGGAGGTCAGCTCGTTCGCGTTCGGACAAAGCGAGGATGGCGGACGTGGGATCACCCAACTCCTCAATCGTTGTGTATTCGACATCGTGGAGGTCGATGTTCTTCTCAACCTCGGAAAGGATCCGTTTCTGGCCTGTGATTAGAGCCTCCGACAGGGCAGCCGGAGTGGGTGGCTCACCGGTTACCCCCCACCACCCCTCGGGGGGCCGCACCACCGTGACCAGGATCAGGCGGGCGTCATGTGTGCGGGCGAGCGAAGCAGCCAGGGCGGCTGCTCGGTCGCTCTGTTCGGAACCGTCAACAGCGGCGATGATGACCGAAGGGGTCCAGTCCATACCGGGAGCCTAGGGCCGACAATCGGCGGTTGAACAGCCTCATCTTGTTGGACCGTTCACAACCGGCGACAATTCTCCATATGGCGGAGACACGCACGAGACCCAAGGTTGTGTTGGCGGAGCCGATGGCCGCCGCGGGCATCGCTTCGCTTTCAGTGGATTGTGACGTGGTCGACCTGAGCGGATCGAGCCGGAGCCAACTCGCCAGCGCCCTCAGCGACGCAGCCGGACTGGTCGTCAGGTCGGCAACACGGGTCGACGACGAGCTGATCTCGATGGGACCAAGCCTGCGCGTGATCGGTCGGGCAGGGGTCGGGGTCGACAACATCGACGTGGCGGCCGCGACCCGCAGGGGAGTGCTGGTGGTCAACGCCCCGCTCGCCAACACGGTCAGCGCCGCCGAACACGCCTTCGCACTCATCCTCTCACTTGCACGTCACGTTCCCCAGGCCAATGCAACGACCCGCCAGGGCGCCTGGGACCGCAAGAGCTTCACGGGAGTCGAGCTAAGCGGAAAGACCCTCGGGGTGGTCGGACTCGGTCGGATTGGCTCGCTGGTCGCCCACAGAGCAACAGCATTTGACATGCGAGTACTTGCCCATGACCCGTTCGTGGGACCCGAGCGGGCCCGGCGCATGGGAGTCGAAATGGTCGACCTGGACAGTCTCCTTGAGTCCTCGGACTTCATCTCGATCCACCTACCCATGACTCCCGACACCGAGGGCCTTTTCGGGAAGGACACCCTGGCGCGCTGTAAACCCGGGGTCAGAATCGTCAACACCTCGCGAGGCGGAATCATTGACGAGTTGGCTTTGGCAGAGGCGGTGCGATCGGGTCAGGTGGCTGGCGCCGCGCTTGACGTCTTTGCGTCGGAGCCACTCAGCGACAGCCCGTTGTTCGAGTTGCCGGCGGTGGTGGTTACCCCTCATCTCGGGGCATCGACCATCGAGGCCCAGGACAAGGCCGGCGTCCAGGTCGCAGAAGCGGTGGTGGCGGCTCTAAGGGGTGAGCTCGTTGCGTCCGCAGTGAATGTCGACCTCGGCGGCGAGGTCTCCGACGAGGTCCAGCAATTCCTTCCAGTAGCCGAACAACTGGGCCGGGTGTTTATCGGGCTCGCCGGTGGGGCTCCCGACGAGATTCTGGTCGAGGCCCGCGGGCGCATCGCCGAGGGTGAGGCCAAGCCTTTGGGACTGGCCGTTCTCAAAGGCTGGCTGCAGGCTGTGTCCACCGATCCTGTGTCCTATGTCAACGTCCAGGCTCTAGCGGAGGCGAAAGGGATCGAACTCGTGCTCGAGCAGTCTGAAGAGAGCCCCGACTACGTGTCGGTGCTGACGGTGTCGGGCTTGGTCGGAGGGATTGATGTCTCGGTCGCTGCCACCGTTTCTCGCAAGGGCCCGGTCTTGGTTGAGATCCTCGGTCATGACCTCGAGCTGCCGATTTCCCGCCACATGCTGATCCTCTCGAATACCGATGTTCCCGGGGTCATCGGACGGGTGGGCACTTACCTGGGGGATGAGTCCATCAACATCGCCAATATGGTGGTGGGAAGAACCCGTGAAACCCACGACCGGGCGATGATGGGTCTCAATCTCGATCAGCCGATGACCGAAGCACAGGTCAGCCAGATGAAGCAGCTACCGGGGATCGTTGAGGCCCGCTATGTGGAGGTCGGCAGCGTGGTCACCGGGCCAACGAGCCATGTGCAAGGTCGGCTCCGGTTCGAATGAGGGCTAGCCAATCAGGGTTTCGACCAGCCAACCCGCGGCCAGACCGTAAAGCCCGGCGACCAGGTCATCGGCCATGATTCCAATTGGGCCACCGGCGCTCTCTGCCTGTGCCACCCCCGGGAACACTTTCTTGGCGATATCGGCTGCCCTGAAGACGACAAAGGCGACGATCGCTCCAGCCAGCCCGAGGCCCAGAGTTGCGAGAAAGGTGCCGGCTGCCTCATCAATCACCACCCAAGCCGGATCCTCACTCCCCAGGACCAAGGATCGAAGCGCCCAAAGACCTGCCGCAACGCAGACGACCATTGCCAGAACGCGCCCCCACCAGGATGGGATCACGAGGGCGATTCCGAGAGCTAGCAGACCGGCGATAGTGCCTGACCCCCCGTCTTCTCCGCGCAGGCGGCGCAGCAGCAGACCGGAACCAAGGAAGGAAGCAATGACGCGCGCCATCTGCGGCGGAGGGTAGGCACCGGTCATCCGAGGCGGTCACAATGGCCCCATGAAACCGAGTGATCTTGCGCTGCTTCAGGTTCCCTCCGACCCACAGATTCATCCCGACCTGGTCCGGGTGGCATACGTCCTGACCCAGATGGATCTCGACGAGGATGGGTACCGACGTCGGATTCACATTCACGACGGCAACGCCGTCCGGCCCTTCACAGCAGGACCTGTGGATCACTCACCACGGTGGTCTCCGAAGGGGGACCGCCTCGCCTTTCTGCGGGCGACGGATCTGAAAAAGCCGATCGCTCAGCTGGCGGTGATGGCCGCGGATGGCGGCGAAGCCACAGTTGTTACGGACTTCGCATTGGGTGTCGAATACCTTGCCTGGTCGCCGGATGCCCGGTTCATCTGCGTCGTCGCCAAGACCTGGAGACCGGAGTTGGCTGAACTCTCAGAAGAAGAGAGGGGTCGGCGGGCGAAGCGAATCACCCGGTTCCCGTACCGGTTCGACAACCGGGGTTGGCTTCACGATCGTTTCCGTCAGATCTGGCTGATCGACCCCCTCGGTTTCGAGAAACCGCGACGTCTCACCGACGGTGAGTTCGACGAGAGCATGCCCGCCTGGCATCCCCAGAGTGACCGGATCGCCTTCATCACCGAT
>JAICND010000046.1 GCA_025929005.1 Acidimicrobiia bacterium | reverse complement strand
TGCGGAACCTCGCTGCACGACGGAATGGTCGAGGCGACCACCCCGCCAGGGGGTGTCGTGGTAACCGGCGGCGCTGGCGTCGTCACAACCTGGGTGGGCACTTGGCCTCCACCGCAAGCGGCCAGAATCACCACAGCGATCACCGTTTTGGCTCGGCGCATCGACACGGTTCCCCTCCCTACACCACCCCCCCAACCAGAGCACCGACCGCCAGGATCACCAAGTAGGCGCCCAAACCGCCGGCGAGCAGGGTCCACCGTTGCCAGACCGCCAGTTGCGGCCGACCGAACACGTAGTAGAGGATCACTCCGAGGAAGGGCACCAGCAGGATCACGGCGGTCCATCCGATCACGGCACCGCGACCGCGGTTCGACCGCATCAGGTCCCAAATCGCAACAGTGACCCAGGCGGCGATCAAGACGAAAGGCAGAAGATAGGCATAGAGCCCGAAGAAGACCGAGGTGATCGAGCCGAACAGCACTCCAAACAAGATAACTCCTTTGGGTTGGTCGACGGCGAGACCGTTAGGGAGATCGGGAACCGCGATCGAGTCGAGATCGACAGGGTGGTTGGCGAAAACATCAACGGCGGGGGTAACAGGCGCATCCGCGCCACCCGGCATGTTCGGTTGCGGCTCCGGCTTCGGTGCCGAGCCCACCGCGTTGTCAGGACGGAGACCCAACCCGTTCTCCATCACCCGGCCGAGTTGTTCGGTCGATCCGGCCAGCTCGTACAACAGCGGCAGCCGTAGCCCATCGCAAGTTGCGAATGATTGGAGCCCCACCGGCAACGTCGTCGACAGGGTGTTGCCGGTGAAGCAGTTACCGGGGCCGGCCGGTCCGGCCAGGGCAATGTCGGCGCGTCCCGAGCCGTCGATCACGTTGCCCTCGATCCGGTTGTACGAACTCGACCAGAAGTTGCGATCGAGGTTGGGAGTGATGGCGATGCCGTTAACCAGATGGTTGACCACCCGGTTGCGGATCACCAACGAGGTGTTGCCGCCGGCCAGGATGATCCCGTTGCCCAATCCTGACCACTGGGCAGCTTTCATCGGCGCAAGTTTGTTGTCGTTGTCGTGGACAAGGTTGCCGGCGATGGTCACGTCGTGGAAAGGCGGCAACAGCTCGCTGTCGAGAGTGTTGGGGACGATTCCGGCCGTGTTGTAGCGCCAGACCGAGTTGATGATGTACAGCTCACCGGAGGCATTCGTGCCCGAATACCCGAGGCCATTCCACTCGGCGATCACGGAGTCGATCACTGCCTCACACGGATCGCACTGTCCGATGTAGAAGCCGGAGTCGGGAGAACCCGACGCATACGAGTGTTCAAACACCCCGTCGGAAGAATCGAATGCATAGATCCCGTAGTCACCGTTGTCGACCGCAGTCACATAGGAAGCTCGGTAGCCGCGAATCCCCGCCCAGTAGACACCATTGGCGGTTCCATTGCGGACGGTGAGATTCTCGACGGCCACACCGTCGGCGTAGCCCTCCACCACGTTTTCGTGTTGAAACTCGGCGTCGATGATCACCTCGTTGCGATCGACCCCCCGCAGCACCACTCCCGGTGTCGTGATTTCGACGCCCTCCCGGTACACACCCTCGCCAACCAGAACCAGATCACCGGGCCCGGCGGCGTCGACCGCGGCCTGGATGGTCGGATGATCTTCTGGCACCCTGAGCACTATGCCTGACCAGGCCGAAGGTGCCGTCGACTCCGCTGCCCCTTGCGCCGCCGCCGAGGCCCCGACGTCACCCACCACCAGGCGGCCGGCCATCCCATTTCCGTCGGCTGTCCCATGAAGCGTGCAAAAGAAGGCGTACTCCCCTGGCTCATCGAAACGGACAACCGCGGCCTCACCGCGGGCTTGCTCCAGCGATCCGAAGCTTTCCTCCGTACTCCACGACCCATCAGCGGCCACCGCGTTGTGGGGGTTGCGACCCGCTCCGATGAAGGTGACCTCAGCCCCTACCGATACGCGTATTTCGGCGGGTGAGAAACGGTTGTCGAGCATCTCGACTGTGACCTCACCTGGGTCCGGAACCGCCCCGACTCCCCCGCAGGCAACCACCAACAACAGCAACACCAAAGCACACCGGCGGGCGGCGCCCAACAGCCGCCTCCTCATCATCGGCTACCGAACAACCTCTTGAACCAGGCGACCAGGCTCTCCCAGAGCAAAGCGAAGGCCCGTACCTCGCCGGCCTTGATCGCCTCGGCCGCTGCTTCGGTGGGTGCGCCGAGTTTGGCTTCCAGGCAGTTCGAGAAGTCACCGATGAGCCGGTTGCTCATCTCGTTGATCAGCCCCGTCCGACCGAATTGCGCGGCCGGTCCCGCCAGAGTCACATCGGCGTCGATCACCACTTTGGTTCGTCCGCCTCCGGAATCGGTGAGGACGTAATTGACTTTGACGCTGCCTCGGCTCCCGCCTCGTCTGTCGACGCCTTTGCCATCGATGAGAGCACTATGGGCAGCTTCATTGGGAGTGATGGTCGCTTCGCCTTCAAAGGTGGCGGCGATCGGTCCAAGTTTCACGGAGACTTTCCCTGCGTATACCCCGTTGCCGCGATTATCCGTGAGCTCGGCACCGGGCAGGCAATGCGCCACCGAGGGAACATCCTGGAACATCTCCCAGACCGCCCCGAGGGGGCGAGCAACCTCAAACTCGTGGGTGATGTTCACAAGCTCACGGTAACCGACGCAACGCGGCCGGACCCTTCCGCTCGACGAGCGGGAGGCCGGGGCGCGAGCGTTTGACGGCAAGGATCTCGCTCAACACAGACCAGGCGATCTCAACCGGTCCATCGGCGCCAATGTCCAGTCCGGCGGGTCCATGGACATGGGCGAGGTCCGACGGTTCCAGATGCAGGCCGCTGGACTCGAGATCCTTCAACATCCGCTCCAGACGCTCACCTGGTCCCAGACATCCGACATAGGCGGTGGGACGACTGAGGACTGAGCGGAGGTAGTCCAGGTCACGGAGGTAGTTGTGGGACATGATCACGACCGCGGTCCCGGGACTCAGAGGCACTCGATCGGCGAGATCGGCCGGCGCACAATGGATCAGCGTGGCCGCCTCGGGGAACCTCTCGCGCGAGAGGAACTGGCGGCGTTCATCGACCACGGTCACGTCGAAACCGAGCTCAGAAGCGAGTTTCACCAGCGGCACAGCGTCGTGCCCGGCCCCACACACAACCAGAGATGGACGGGCGGTCAGGATCTCGAGGAGGTAACGCTGCCCATCCCGTTCGACGAGGCGATGACGACCATCGGCGACCGCCTCCGCTAACTCTTGACCCCACTCCTCGTCCTCAGCCTCCACAGTCACGTGCTCGCCAAGGGAGTCTCCGTCAAGTGAATGCAGCAAGGCCGGGGTTCCCGCTCGTACGGCCTCAACGAGGGCGTTGGCGCCCCGGGTCGGCTCCACGAGAAGGTTGGTGGCGCCGTTGCAACCGATCCCCCAACCCCAGACAGCCTCCTCGTCGGCGGTCAGGTCGAATTCGATCAAGCGTGGACGATCCGAAGCGATTACGTCCCCCACCACCGTGGCCAGATCACGGTCGAGGCAACCACCCGATACGGTCCCTACGGAGGTCCCGTCGACCGAAACGAGCTGGCGTGCAGCCAGACCCCGATAGGTAGAGCCGCGCACTCCCACCACCGTCGCCAGACCAAAGCTGACGCCGCGGTTGGTCCAGTCTTCGATAGCGGCGATGATCTGGGAAAGCTCGGCGCCCATGGCCGGGAACGCTAGCCAGGCGGGGGCGAATGCTCGGTGTGCCCCGCTAGCAACTCGAGGGCATGACCAAGCACCGGGAACAGGGCGGTCAGGTTTTCAACGGCGCCCTTGGGGCTACCGGGCAAGTTCACTACCAGCGAGGAGCCAATCGTCCCCACCAGCCCCCGCGACAACGCCGCCATCGGGGTTGAGTCGAGACCCGCCTTCAGCATCAGCCAGGCGAGCCCCGGAGCCTCGCGATCGATCACCTCACGGGTGGCCTCCGGTGTGTGATCCCTGGGACCGAACCCGGTGCCACCGGTGGTCACGACGAGACGGGCCTCACCTGCGAGAGCAACGATGGTCGCCGACACCGCGGGCGAGTGGTCTGCCACGACGGCGCGCCGGACCACGGTGAAACCCTCAGCCGTCAAGAGATCATCGAGGGCGTCGCCCGTTCCGTCGAGCCTGGTACCTCCGGCTACGCCGTCCGAGACGGTTAGCACCGCCGCGGTCAGCCCTTTCGTCACTGAAAGAAGAACGTTTCCGGATCGGGGGGAATCGGAATGCCCCGTGACAGGGCGAACCGAAAGACCAGCAAGGTGATAACCACAGTCGCAGCCAGAGCCCAAGAGAATCGGGGAGTCATTCCGGCATCACCACGGATCTCGACCGACTTCGTCCCGAGAGCTGCCAGCAGCGTCGCCAGTGTGAACAACCCGAATGTGGGGAGGGCAGGCACAAGGCCAGCACCTGCGTCAGGGATGAAGAACGGAACCGCCAGGATGCCACCGGCAATCCCAGGTAGAACCGCTATCCGCAGCACGAATGCCGCCCGCTTCTGCGGCGTGGAAATGTCGCGTTGATGATTGGCAAAAGCAAGAAACGCAGGTGCGGCCGCCAGGGATATCAACAAGAGCCCCGCCGCCCCCGCCGCCCCGACGATGACATCGATGCCTCCAGGAAGGTCAAGGGCGGTCAGAGCCCGGGACACGTCTGAGCCCTCAGAGAGCGGAGCGAGGGCCATCGGGACAAAACCCTGGCGAAAGCAATGGAGAATCAGCCATAACACTGCCAGGCGGCCGGCATCATGGCCGCGGCTGCCCGGGTAGACGGCCAGAAAGAAACCTCCGGCCAGGAGGGAGGCCAGCGCTCCCCCGGCGAGGGCCAAGTCGTTTTGACCAGTTAGCTCTACGCGATTGTGGAAGAGCACCGGATCCAAACCTGCCAGTTCCCCGGCGATCAGACGCCCGATGAGATCGACCAGCAGAGCCCCCACCACCCCGAAGGTCGAGGCGAGAACTGAGTTCACGACCAGCGGCCAACCAGTGGCGCGTGCCAGGTCCTCGGTGGTAGCGGTCACGGCTCATCATCCTATATGACCGAACCCTGGCGCCAATGAGAACGGTTGGCCAGCCTTTAGGGCTTCTCGGGGGGTTCTTCGTCTATCAGCTGCGGCTCCACGAGCTCATGTCGATGAATAGCTGCCGAGACCAAAGCCTGTCCGATCGCGGTGACAGGAAGAGCCAGAACGGCCCCAACTCCGCCCAGGAGACTGGCACCGGCAATGACGGCGGCGATCGAAATCGCCGGGTGTATCGACATCGTACGTTCCGTGATACGGGGGGCAATCAGATAATTCTCGAGTTGCTGGTAAACGATCAAGGCGACGATCACCCAGAGGGCGGTCAGCGGGCTGACGAAGAAACCGGCCAGGGCGGGAACCACCAGGGCAACGTAGGTTCCGATCACCGGGACGAACTGGGACAGGACGCCAACCCAGACGCCGTGGGCGGCGGCGAATGGGACCCCGAGGATCAACAACACCACGAACGTGTAGAGACCGGCCACCACCGCCAGGATCAGACGCGAGTAGGTGTAACCACCGGTCTTGTCGACGGCTACTTCCCAGATACGAAGTGCCTCCCGTTGACGCTCCGGAGGCAGGACCCCGAGCACAGCCCGCCGCCAACGGGGACCGTCGGCGACCAGGTAGTAGGCGAATAGAAGCGACGTTGTCGCCTGGAACAGGAAACCGAAGATGGTGTTGCCGAGCGCAAAGAGTCCCCCGGCGACGGCCCCACCGAGCCTCTGCAAAACCTGCCCAAGATTCTGGAACTGTTCTGTGATGTTCTCGTCGATGAGCTCGACGTTGTCGAAATAGCGCGAGAGGAACTCTTGGAGCGAGGCGAGATACGCCGGCATGTTCTCAATGAGTTCTGCTGCCTGGGTGACGAAGATGGGGATGACGGCCCCGAGGAATCCGAGGGTGAGCAGCGACGCCACCCCAAACACCAGGGCTGTTGCCCATCGCCGCTTCCAACCGCGCTTGGTCAGCCTCTGTACTGCTGGCTCTAACGCCACGGCGATAAACAACGCGATAAAGGTGATGTAGACGAGGGTCCGCAGCCGGAATATGACCCAAATCAGCAGAGCCGCTACCGCCATCACCCCGATGATCCAGATGACCGCCCGCGGCAACCAGGCGGGGGGACGCTCAGTCTTCGGGGTGCCTTCGTCGCTCATGTGGGTCGCACTATCCCAGGTTGAGGCCTGCTCAGGTCCGTTTGCGCCTCATCAGCCGTTCGAGGGTTTCGGACTCCGACAACACGGGCGGGGTGGCGCCAACCGCCGCCGCTTCCTCCACCTTCTTCTCGATGCGGCGCTTCTCTTTGGTCCTGGCGGTGGTGAGGCCCTCTTTCCAAGCAGCCGAGTCACCGGCCGTCAACACCAACCGGCGGAGGGCGACGTCGACCAGGAAGAGGATCATGGCCAGCGTCGCCAGCCAGGGCCAGATGGGAACGTCGGCCCGACCCACCACGGGCGCGGGCTCGAACACCGCCGCCGGCTCGGGATCAAGCTGGCCGCCAGTGATGAAGGTGAGGTCCGTTCCCAGCGTCGTGTCAGGCTCACGGAATGCGAACTCTTCTTCGTAGCTCGATACGGCTCCTGACCCGGATGTGATCTGGGAGCCGTCGGGGTTGGAGACGGTGACGGCAACCCAGTACGCACCGGTGGCTCCAACTGGAATCGAGGCGGAGAACTCCTCACCGCTCACCCGCTGCATCGGCACGATCACGACCTCCCCGTCAGGCATCCGGATCCGGGCGGTGGCGGTGGAGTCGATGTCGGCGGATGGCATCTCGAAGTCGACGTTGAGCTGGCCGCCATCCACGTATACCGCCGGTGGGGTTTCCCGTCCGGCCGGGAGGACGTCTCGCACCAGCCGCCCCCAGAAGTCGACGTATCCCTCCCAGTCGACCCACTGGGTTGACCAACGCGCCGTGGCATCAGACGTCCAGGCGGTGGCCCTGCCCAGGCCGCGCTGCCAGGTGGCCAGCAATGGATCGGCCTGCCCAATCTCCAGTGGGATTGAGGCGGTGCCCTTGGCCTTGGTCAGTACGTAACCAGCCAGTGGCGGAGCAGCAGTGAGGTCGGCCGTCACCGGCGAGGGTGCGGCCAGCACCGGGTAGAAGGTTCCCTCGGTGGCCAGATTGCGAGCGACGGCCAGGGTCTCTTCCACAAATATCTCGGGGATCGATTCGAGGTCGGTGCCGGGATAGAAACGGCCGCCGCCCAGCTCGGCCATTCGCTCCAGGGTGGTGCCGGGGCCCTCCCCGGTTCCCAGAACCGACAGTGTGATGCCGGCGTCGGCGATCTCCCGGGCGATGGGCAACAGATTGGCGTCGTTGGGGTCCCATCCGTCGGTGAAGAGGACGATGTGACGGAGGTGCTCGGGGGCGCCAGCCAACTCGTTCATCGCCTCTTCCAGGGCGCGGGCAATGGCGGTGTCGCCGTTGGCGACAATTCCCCCGAGCGCCTGTTGCGCCGCTTCGGCAGATGGTTTGGGACCCAGCGGTATCACCCACGTGTTGCCACCGGTGAAGGTGAGCACCCCCACCCGGTCCGAGTCGGACAGGGCTTCGATGGCGAGTTCGGCACCGGCCCGGGCTATGTCGGTCTTGACCACCCCACCCTCACTGGCACTACCCATGTTGCAGTGGCAGGCACCCATCGAACCTGAAGTGTCAATGACCAGGACCTCGGCGACCGGCTGGCGACGGACGAGATCGTCCGGATTGGAGGACACTGGTAGCACCGCCTCAAGAGGCGTGAGGTGGTAGTCGCCGAGTCCAAACGCCTGGTCTCCGCCGATGACGACCAGACCCCGGCCGAGCTCTTCGACGAAGGCAGCCAGGGCGGTCGACTCTTCGGTGCCGGGTTGGTCGACATTGACGAGGATCACGGCGTCGTAGGCGAGGAGTTCCTCGGCCGTCGGGATCGAGCGCCGCTCCTCTGCTTCGAGGCCGCCGGCGACCAGGGCCTCGACGAGGGCGTCGGCCTCCCCATCGACACCTTCCACCACCGCCACCTTGGCCGGTCCCAAGAGACGGGTGATAGCTTCGGCGCGGTCGTTCTCAGGACGGGTGTCGAAGTCCGCCCGGACTTCAACCGAAATCGGCAGAAAACCCGACCCTTCTCCGGCGATTTCCAGCGGGATTTCGTTTCGCCCTATCTCGAGGTCGACGTCAATGATCTGCTCCTCGCCATCGGCTGCCCGCAGCACCAGTTGGGCCGGT
>JAICND010000254.1 GCA_025929005.1 Acidimicrobiia bacterium | reverse complement strand
CTCCCGCCTCATGGGCGAGCGCCCTGATGACAAACGTCTTGCCGGTACCGGGCGGACCGTAGAGGAGGATGCCGCGGGGCGGGTCGATGCCCATGTCCTTGAATCTCTCCGGGTCGGTGACCGGCCACACCACCGACTCGATCAGCCGCTGTTTGACCTCATCGAGGTTGGCGACCCTTTCAAATCCGTAGTTCGGCATCTCGCCGAGCGAAATCGAACCAAGCGACGGCGTGGTGTCCTCGATCGCAGCCACCAGTTGCTCGGTGGAGAGCTTTCCTCCCTGGCGGGCAAGGCGTGATGAGGCATGAATGACTGCTGCGACGACGTCGGCTCCACTGAACCCAGCGGACCGGGCAGCCAGCAGGTCAAAGTCGATGCTGTCCGCCGGGACCCGGGCGAGCGAGGCCTGAAACAGCTGCCTGCGCCGCTCGAGATCGGGCGGCGGTATGGTCAACGATCGCGGCAAGAGCGGGTTCGCCACCAGGGCCGGATCGAGATTGGCGCGTGAGGTGACACCAAGCACGCAGGCCATGCCAGGTTTCCCGGCCACTTCGTCGAGAAACCATCGCAAGATCGCCCCAACCTGGGTTCGAAAAGGAGCCAGGCCCTCTTCGCCGGCGACAGCCTCGAGGCGATCAACGAAAATCACCTGCGGGGGAACGCCCGTCTTGACCGCCCCCTCGAGCAGATCCAGCAGCCTCTCCGGTTTGAACACCCGGTCCACCAGGACTTCGTGAACCTTGGCACCTGCTGACTCGGCCGCCGCCGCAACGAGCTCTGACTTGCCGCAACCGTGCGGTCCTTCAAGAAGCACTCCGGCCACCCGGGGCAGTCCCCAGGCAGTGGGGAGATTCTGCGGGGAGGTCAGCAGGGACAACCAGCCCGTCAACAGGTCCAATTCGGCATCGAGTCCGGCCAACAACGCCTGTGAAGTCGTAGGACCTTGAGGAGCGCCCTCGACTGACTCCCGTAAGGGTTGCTCGACGGATTGCTGGCCGGCGGCCCCTCGTTCGGCGAACCTGGTACCAGCTCCTACTAGCCCAGCCGGGGTCGGTTCAACCCGGGCAACCCTGAACTCGACAGGATCCTTGTGACCCACATAGGAGCCATCGATGACGATCCGGTCACCTTTGGAAATGGGGCGACCTTGGAGGGCTCGCACCAATAGCCGCGGTTCCGCGGGCAGTTGGGGGGCGTCGACCTCGACCAGGGTGAGCGAGCCCAGCACCGCCCGGGTGGCTTCAACGGAGGCACCTTCGTTCACGCCGGCATTGGACCGGGCGATCGGTCCGAGCAACAAGCCGGTGCTCTCTTTGGTGTCGCCGCTCTGTATCAGCACATGGGTGGTGCCGACCTTGATGACGCCTCCAAAGGGAAGCCCGAGAGCTTTGAGAAGGGTGCCATCGGCTCGCGCTACGGGGTCGATTCCCTCTCGAACGACGAATCGCATCGGTGCGGGATGGTAGGAGTCAGGCTGCCGTGAGCTGGCGCGGTGGAATTGTTGGCAAAGCGAGGGGATTGGTGCAATCCCTGACTACGACTGCGCCCGTGCTCAGCCACTTCCAAATGAGGCGGGCTTCCTCGGCCACTGCGACCGTTGGGGGTATCGGCGGAGCCGGGGGAAGCGGTTGAGTGGAAAAGAGGGGAGTGGCGCGATCGCGGAGCCAAACGGCGGCGAGGACGCCGTTCTCGACGACAACCGTGTCGCCATCAATCCCTTCCAGTTCGAGGCGACCAGCACCGCCGAGGGCTCGCCAGGCCAGGCGATGCTCCAAAGCCCGGGCGAGGGCGGCGTGACGATCGCGGGCAATGGCCGCCTCTTCGAACCTTCGCTCTGCTGCCATCCGGCGCATCCTGAGTTCGAGCGGTTCGAGCAGAACAGAGGGGCGTCGATCGGCGGCCTCGACGAGATCGTTGACGATCCTTCGATAGTCATCTGGCTCAACGGTGCCGTCACAAGGGCAGGAGGCGACCCCGAGTTGGGCGGAAGCGCACTTGGCGGAGCGGCTCCCGGCACCTCCTCGACACCGTCGCAGGAACGTGGCATCCCAGATGGCCTCCATCACCAGATCGGCCGAGGCCTTGGAGCGAAAAGGACCCAACCACATCAGCCCGTCTCGACCGAGCTTGTGGGCGAGGCTCAGCCGGGGAAAGCACTCGGAAGTCAACTTGACGTAGACCTGGCGACGAGGTGGCCGCGAACGTTGATTGAAGCGAGGCCGGTGGGCATGGATGAGTCGCAGCTCGGTGATCTCGGCTTCGAGGGTGTTCGCGCAGACCCGGTGGTCGATCGCAGACAGCTGTCGCAGCATGTCCCCGATCCGACGCCGCTGGTCGCCGTAGAAGTAGGCACGAACCCGGGATCTGAGGTTGGTCGCCTTCCCGACATAGATGATCTGCCCATCGCGGTCCTTGAAGAGATAGACGCCGGGTCGCCGGGGGAGATGATCCGCCAGGGAGATCTTCGAGTAGTAGGAAGCGCCCCGGGCGGTGGGGAGGGCGATGAGATCGTCGAGTCCCGTCACTCCCAGCGATCCCGCCACCTCCAACAAAGCGTGAAACACGTGCGCCGTGGCCCGGGCGTCCGCTAGGGCCCTGTGATTGGGGGAGTGGGGTGACCGGAAGTAGGCGGCGAGGGTGGCGAGGGTGAGGTCGCGCACCTCCGATCTCACGAGACGCCGCGCCAGCCCCACCGTGTCGATGGCAGTGGGACCAGGTGCCGGGTAACCCAGCCGGAGGGCGGCGGCACGCAGGAACGAGAGATCGAAACGGACGTTGTGGCCCACCAGCACGGCATCGCCGCAAAACTCGAGAAAGGCCGGGAGGACGGCTTCGATGGTGGGGGCGGCTCTCACCATGGCGGTGGTGATCCCCGTCAACATCGTTATGAAGGGTGGGATCCCTACCCCGGGATCGACGAGCGTCGCGAACTCGCCGACCAATTCGCCGCCACGGTATTTAGTCGCCCCTATCTCGGTGATAGCGCAGTCGTGGGGCGACCCTCCCGTAGTCTCGAGATCGACCACGCAAAAGGTGACGTCGTAAAGCGGGGTGCCGAGGTCTTCAAAGGAGAGTTGGGGGAAGGCAACGGCCACTCCCTGAATCTACGTCGAACGTATGTACGATGTCAACGACCGGGTGACCGCTGACGGACCGCCTCATAGAGGAGGATGGCGGCTGCCGTGGAGGCATTGAGGGAATCCGCGGCGCCTCTCATCGGGATCTTTGTGCGTTGAGTTGCCTTTGCTCGCACAGCAGATGACAGCCCGTGGTGCTCGGACCCCACAGCTACGGCTACGGGTTCTCTTAGGTCGAGCTCCCACGGCGAAACTCCCTCGTCGACAGTGGCAGCTACCAGTGTGATGTTGCGAGAGCCGAGCCAGGCGAGGCAGTCGACCGTTGGCGCCTCGGCGATCCGTGTCGTGAACAGCGACCCCAACGAGGCCCTGACCACATTCGGGTTGGTGAGGTCGGTCACGGGATCGGCAACCAGGATGGCGGCACCGGCCGCGTCGGCCGTCCGAATAATGG
>JAICND010000260.1 GCA_025929005.1 Acidimicrobiia bacterium | reverse complement strand
GCGGATGCCCTAATTCGGCATGCGAAACCCACCGACAAGGACTACTACGCGTACAAACGATCGGAGCCGGATGCCCAGGCGGTGGTGGCCAAGCGGCTGGCGGAATGGCGAGACCTCCCCTTCGAAGCGGCCGACATCGCCCTTACCCCCGGAGCCTTTGGGGCGATGGCGGTTGCCTTTCACGCTCTGCTCGAGCTTGGCGATGAGGTGATCTTTTCCGTCCCGCCGTGGTTCTTCTATGAGGGGATGATCCTCTCGACCGGGGGAACCCCGGTGAAGGTGCCGGTGCTAGCCACAGATCACGACCTCGACGTCGACGCCATTGCCGCCGCCATCACCCCGCGGACCCGGATGGTCATCGTCAACAGTCCCAACAATCCGACCGGACGGATCTATCCGGCGGCGACCTTGACGAGGTTGGCGTCGGTCCTGACCGAGGCCTCGGATCGCTACGGGGCTCCGATCTACCTCTTGTCCGACGAGCCTTACGCCAGGCTGGTCTTCAGCGACGCCACGCTGGTCAGCCCAGCTGCTTTCTATCCATACACGCTGATGTCCTACAGCTACGGCAAGGTCCTGCTCACACCCGGGCAGAGGTTGGGATGGCTGGCGTTGGCCCCCAACATGCCCGATCGGGAAGAAATGCGGTTAACGATTCAACTCGCCCAGATGTCGAGCGGTTGGCTGTTTCCCAATGCCCTGCTCCAGCACTCGATCGAGGACCTCGAGCATCTCTCGATCGACCTGGCCGAACTCGAGGAAAAGCGCAACCACATGGGAGAGGCGCTGCTTTCTTACGGCTACGACCTGAGGCTCCCCGAGGGCACTTTCTATCTTTGGATTCGATCGCCCCAACCTGACGACTACGCGTTCGCGATGAAGCTGGCCGAGCGCGGGGTACTGGTCCTGCCCGGCAGCGCCTCGGAAGGCCCCGGCTACTTCCGCATCTCGCTTACGGGAACAAGAGAAATGATCGACCGCAGCCTTCCGGTGTTCGCCGAGTTGGTTCAGTAGACGCCGGTTGTCGGACTAGTCGTCGGCGGCGAGGTCGGTGGCCGGCCCGGGTTCCTTCGAAGCGAGGTTCTTGATTGCCGGTCCCTGCAGCACCCTGCCCTCGATGTCGAAACGCGAACCATGACACGGGCAGTCCCAGGACCGCTCCGCTTTGTTGAACGAGATCTGACACGCCAGATGGGTGCAGGTAGCCGAAATCGCATGGATTTGGCCGTCCTCGGCCCGGAAGGCGGCCACCGTCTTGCCGTCGAGTAAGACAACATCGCCTTCGCCGGGCTTCAGCTCGGTGGCGGGCCTGCGCCCCAGGCTCTTGAGCCGATCAACGACGAAGTGCTTGGCAGCTTCAAACGTGCCGGCGACAGTCCCTGGCCCGCCCTGACCCAAGGCGAAGCGGGTCGAGTCAAAGGTGCCAGCCCAGGGATTGGAGGTCCCATGAATCAGGTCGGAGATGATCATCGCCGCCACCGTCCCGTTGGTCATGCCCCATTTGGCGAATCCGGTAGCGACAAACACCCGCTCGGTCCCCGAGGTGAGACGTCCGATGAAAGGCAACCGGTCGGCGCTGCGATAGTCCTGGGCCGACCACTTGAACTCGACAGTCGATCCCGGGAACCTTTCGTCAGACCACTGTTCAAGGGCGCGATATCGCCTGGTCGTGTCGGGGTCGGTGCCGACGGGATGCCCTTCTCCGCCGACGATGAGGTATCCGTCGCCGGTCGAACGAAGTGAGCGAGTTGGCTGGTCGACACTGATATACATGCCCTCCATCGCCTGACTCGGGGCTCGCAGCGCCAACGCATAGGAACGGGACGGAGTCATCCGGGTGAAGTGACCGCCCCGGTTGACAAAGGGGATCTGGGTAGCGATCACCACGGCGTTGGCTTTGACTCTGGCACGATCAGTCGTGACGGTGGTGTTGGCGGCATCGAGGGCGAGGGCCGGGCTTCGTTCGAAGATCAGCCCCTCGTTCTTGGTGATGGATTCGGCCAGACCGAGGCAGTAGCGGCGGGGATGGAATTGGGCCTGGCGGTCGAGCCGGATCGCCCCGGCAATCTCATACGGGAGCTCGGAGTCGGCTGTTAACGATGCCTGCAGACCCGCCTTCAAGGCGGCGTTCAACTCAGCCTCGATCTCAGGGATATGTTCCTCGGACTGTGCGTAGGTGTAGGCAGAGGCCTCGCGGAGGTCGCACTCGATCCCATCAGCCGCCGCTAGCTCTTTGACCTTGCCAATCGCCGCCTGGTTGGCATCCGCGTAGACGGCGGCGACCTCTTCGCCCCAAATGCGGATGAGGTCGCTGTAAATGGTCGAGTGAAGCGCGGTCAGCTTGGCGGTGGTGAATGCAGTCACCCCAGAACAGACCCTTCTGGCGTCGAGTACCACGACACGCAATCCCTGACCCGAGAGAAGCCGGGCGGTCGACAACCCGGTAATCCCCGATCCAACCACGACCACATCTGCCTGAATGTCGAGTTCGAGGCTCGGATAGCTCGGACTTTGGCTGGTAGAGAGCCAGAGCGACGGGTTGCGTTCGGTCGCAAACTGCGCAGGTGGAACCATGAGGAAAGGCTCTACCCGGGCCACCCGACTCTGTAACCCTTTCAGTGGGTAGATTCTTTGAGAATGCTTGCGGGTTGGTGGAAGTTCTGGAAACGATCGGCTTGGCACGAGTGGTCTGCCGAGCGCAGAGCCTGGCACTCCTACCGGGCCTCCTACAACGACCTGACCCGTCGAGCCACTGGTGCCGCCACCCGGCTCGCTAACGCCCAACAGACGCTCAAAGAAACCCGGCAGGCGATCTTGTGGGTGGAGCCGCTGGGAACTTCACCGGTGCCGCTCGACCTCAAGAGGCTGGAACTCGGCCTGGCGGTGGTTCCAGATGTGACTTTGCTCGAGCAGCGCAAACGTGAGGGTCAGACCGTCTGGGTTCCGATCTCCGTTGGCTCGGTCAGCTTCACGTACCGACGGGCGGTATTCCAAGGAGAAAAGGAACTCACTTTCGAGTACAAGGACCTGAGCGAGGCCAGCCTTATCGCAACTGGTCTGCACCTGTCCGTTAATCGTCGCAAGGCGAGTCATGTGCTGGCGGGACCGGCCCAAAGGCTGCAGATCACCCTGGAAGCCTGCAGGTCGGTTGGAGCTGATGTCGATCCACTCATCCCCTTGAAGGACGGCGAACGCGAGGCGGTGGCAGCCGTTGCCGATCTTCAGGGCGAATTGGCAAGGCTCAACCAGGTCAAGCAATCCCTCGCCCGACCCAATCGTCCCTTTTCGCCCGGCTGGGCAACGGCTCCGGTGTTCTTCGTTGTGCTCTTTGGAGTGGCTGCTGGCGGCCTGGCCGACCAGCAGGCGGTGATCCCTCAGGCGACGACCACCTCGACGACAGCAGAGAGCGAGACCTCGTCGCCGTTGGCGTTGCCATCCACGACTACGACCGCTGCAACCGACGACGGCACGG
>JAICND010000090.1 GCA_025929005.1 Acidimicrobiia bacterium | reverse complement strand
TCATGGCGTTCGCTGCCAGGAGGACCTCGGGAACAAAGAGGATGCCATCGCGGAAGTCGATTCCAACGATGCGCATCCCCTCAACCAGAGCATCGTTTAGGACCCTTTGGGCATCCCAACCCCGCCCGAGAAGGATGTTGGTCCCCTCCACGATCTCGGCGGCCAGACCGTCGTAGAGATCGTCATGCATCTGGGTGACGAGGTCGTCGTCGGAGAGAGCGCTCAGATCGAGCTCGTCATCGGCCATTTCGTGCTCCAGGGAAGTGTTCCACGATGTGGGTTTGTGCTATATGTTGGAACATTAGTTGAGGGGGGCAAGACTGTCTATGAGAGGCCAAGATGCAGGTTTCAGTGAGAGGAATCGCCTGTGAGTGATCTGCCCGCCAATGCCCGGGTCGTAGTGATCGGCGCCGGGATCGTCGGTAATTCGGTCGTCGGGCACCTGGCAGATTTGGGGTGGCGCGAGATCGTCCAGATCGACAAGGGGCCCCTCCCCAACCCGGGCGGGTCCACCGGACATGCCTCCAATTTCATCTTCCCGGTTGATCACAACAAGGAAATGGCGATGCTGACCCTCGACAGCCAACGCCAGTACGAGGACATGGGCGTCAACGTCACCTGCGGGGGCATTGAGGTGGCACGTACTCCCGAACGCATGGAGGAACTACGCCGCCGGATGAGCTCGGCCAAGAACTGGGACATGGAAGCCCACCTGGTGAGCCCGGCTGAGATCAAGGAACTTGTGCCTTTTATAAACGAGCAGATCCTCCTGGGCGGCGCCTACTACCCGACGGTGTCGGCCGTGGACTCGCTTCGAGCCGGGACGATCTTCCGGGAGCGGGCCCAGGGCTTGGGGGCACTGCAGACCTTCGCCAACACCGAGATCCTGGGCATCGAGACTCACCGCGGTCGGGTCAAGGCAGTGGTTACCGACCGGGGCCGGATCGAGGCCGAATTCATAGTGATCGCTTGCGGGGTGTGGAGCCCCCGCATCGCCCGGATGGCGGGGGCGACTATCCCCCTCACACCGGCGGTCCACCAGATGATCGACGTCGGACCGATCCCGATTCTCCAGGAGTCGGGCAAGGAGCTGGCTTTCCCCATCGTCCGCGATATGGACACGTACATGTATGAACGCCAGACGGCCGGGTCGATGGAGGTCGGTTCCTACGCCCACCGGCCGATCTTCCACAGTCCCGACGAAATCCCCTCGCTGGCCGAGGCCCGACTCTCCCCTACCGAGCTTCCCTTCACCGCCGACGACTTCGACGACCAGTTGGAGGACGCTCTCGAGCTCATGCCCGAAATCCTCAGCGGTGCCGAGATCAAGTACGCCGTCAACGGGCTCCTTTCGCTAACCCCTGATGCGATGCCGTTGATCGGTGAGACGGTGGAGGTGCGCAACCTCTGGTCGGCCGCGGCCATCTGGATCAAGGAAGGTCCCGGTACCGGCCGGGCGGTGGCGGAATGGATGACCCACGGGTATCCCGACCTGGATCCACATGCGTCCGACATCGCCCGCTTCTACCCATATGCGCGGACCGAACGCCACGTCCGGGCGCGCTGTGCCGAGCACTTCAACAAAACCTATGGCATCGTCCATCCCCGTGAGCAGTGGGCGTCAGAGCGAAACAAACGGATGTCTCCCTTTCACGCCCGCACACAGGCTCTCGGTGCGGTCTACTTCGAAGCGGGTGGATGGGAACGGCCGCACTGGTACGAATCCAACGCTCCGCTGGTAGGCGAATACGCCGTCGAAGACCGACCCCACGAATGGGACCGACGCTGGTGGTCTCCGATCCAGAACGCCGAACACCTGGCAATGCGTGAGCGGGTCGGAATGGTCGATCTCTCGCCCTTCGTCATCTTCGATTTCACCGGCCCCGGCGCCGCCAACTACCTCCAGCGCATGACGGTCAACAACGTCGACGTGGCGGTTGGGAGGTCGGTGTACACACCACTGCTGACCGAGTCCGGCGGTTTCAAGGCCGACCTGACGATCATGCGTCTGGACGACGAACACTTCCGAGTGATCACTGGAGCTTTCGACGGGCCCCGCGACAGACATTGGTTCAGAACCCACCTTCCCGAGGATGCCTCGGTTCACTTCGAGGACCTCACCTCGGCTTTTGTCACCATCGGAGTGTGGGGACCAAAAGCTCGCGACCTGGTCCAGTCGATCACCGACCATGACCTCTCCAACGAGGCGTTTCCATACGGTTCGACACAGCCCGTCGATTTCGGTTCGATCAATGCCCGGCTCTTTCGGATCTCTTATGTAGGCGACCTCGGCTGGGAGATCTACGTCCCCTCCGAGCAGGGGATGCCGATGTGGGATCGCCTCTGGGAGGCCGGGCAGGCCTTTGGGGTGGTGCCGGTGGGAGCCGGGGTGTACGGAACCACCGGCAGGATCGAGAAGGGTTACCGGCTGATGGGTGCCGAATTGGAAAGCGAGTACAACCCGGTCGAGGCGGGTCTGGCTCGGCCCCGGGTGAAGGATGCTGAGTTCATTGGCAAGGACGCCTACCTCAAGGCCCGGCAGGAAGAGCCGGCCGCCACCCTCTGCACTCTGACCGTTGAGGACCATATCTCTCCTCGTGACGGCATCAAGCGGTACCCGACCGGGCGAGAACCGATCACCACACCCTCGGGCAGTCGGATCGTTGATCGCAAGGGTCGTCCTTCTTATGTCACGACAGCGGGTGCCGGTCCCTCAACAGGAAAGTTCCTGCTGATGTCATATCTACCGCCTGAGCATGCGGTCGAGGGCACCGACCTTGCGGTCATGTATATGAACGAGCTCTATCCGGTCAAGGTGGCCGTCGTCGGCTCTACTCCGTTCTTCGATCCCAAAGACGAGCGAATGAAAGCGTGAGGCTTCTCGTCTGTGTCAAACGGGTGCCGGCCCCCGGCGCCCGAATCAACCTCACCGAGGATGCCCAGGCGATCGATGCCCGCCATCTTTCTTTCACCGTCAGCCCTCACGAGGAGTGTGCGGTCGAAGAAGCGATCCGGTTGAAAGAGATTCATGGCGGGTCGGTCACGGTGATGACGCTTGGCCCGGCCGAGGCCGAGGAGCAGCTTCGCTATGCAGTGTCGGTGGGTGCTGATCAGGCTGCCCTGCTGGTCACCAATGGCTCCGACTGGGACCCGCAGGCGACCGCCGCCGCCCTGGCCGCCCGCATCGCTGAGGCCGAAGCAGCCGACGGAGTTTTCGACTTGATCCTCGTCGGAAACGAGTCCGCCGACTCGGGTGGGTATCAGGTCGGCGTCCGGGTGGCACACACCCTGGGCCGACCGATTGTTGGTGGCATCAAGGGTCTGGCCATCGAAGACGGCTTCGTCTCTGCCCGGAGGGAGACCGGATCGGCAGTCGAGGTCTATCGATTACCCCTCCCGGCGATGGTGGCCGTCAAGGAGGGAATCAACCTTCCCCGATACCCAACCCTCCCCGGCCGTCTCAAGGCCAAGAAGGCCGAGGTTGCCAGCGCGCCCGCCTCGGCTAACCCCGGAGGGTTGGTGATGAACCGGTTGCTCACTCCCGCCGAACAAAAGACCACCACCACCATCTTGGGCCGCGGGCCCGAAGCCGCACCAGCCGTTGTTGACCTTTTCGAGGAACTGGGACTGCTGTGAATCGAGTACTCGTCTACATCGAACACGACGACGGGGTAATAGCCGAGACCTCAATGCAGGCCCTGACCTTCGGCGGTGGGCTCGGGGAAGTTGAGGTGGTGTCGGTTGGCGAGACCGCGTTGGGTGGCTGGCAGATCCAGCATCCGCTATTGACCGATTACGCCCCCGAGGCCATTGCCGAGTCGCTCGCGCAACTGGTCGGGGCCGAGATGCCGGGGGTTGTCCTGGCAGGCGGGACCGAGCGAGGCAACGAGGTGATGGCCCACGTAGCGGCCCTCCTGGATCTGCCACTGGCCGCCAATGTGACCGAGGTACGTCCCTCCGGCGATGCCTGGGACTTGACCAGAATCCGCTGGGGAGGAAGCCTGCTGGAAGAGGCGACGCTGACAGCAATCGTGAAACTGGCGACGGTGGCGCCCCACGTAATCGAGGCGGCCAACTTCCCCTTCCGTGCGGCCACGGTCTTCACACCCGAGCTGGCTGATGAACTGGCCCGAACCATGGTCTTCGAGCGGGTGACCCTTTCGGAGGGCATCACCCTGACGACCGCGCCGGTGGTGGTGAGCGGTGGCCGAGGTGTCGGCTCACCCGAAGGCTTTGCCGTCCTGGAAGAACTGGCCGGGATGCTGGGTGGCGCGGTCGGCTGCTCTCGGGTAGTCACCAACAATGGCTGGCGGCCCCACTCCGACCAGGTGGGTCAGACCGGGACCCGCGTCGCCCCCAATCTCTATATCGCCTGCGGCATCTCAGGCGCCATCCAACACTGGGTGGGGATGATGGCCTCAAAGAATGTGCTGGCCATCAATAACGATGCCGAGGCCCCGATGGTTACCAAAGCTGACTACGCGGTGATCGGCGACCTCCACCCGATCCTCGATGCCATCGTTGCCGAAGTGAGACGACGCCGGGCAGGGTGAGAGTTCACGCTGCAATCAGCTCGGGAACAGTCACGAATTCCCAACCCCCATTACGGAGGCCCTCGATGATCGCGGCCAGAGCGGCATGATCTGCCGACGCCGCTCCGACGTGGAACAGATAGATCGCCCCTGACTCGACCCTATCGAGGCACCGCTCGACGATGTCGGTGGCGGGGAGACCGTCCCACCCGAGTGAGTCGACGGTCCACATCACCAGCCATTCGTATCCCCAGGCTCCCAGCTGCGCGAGAAGATCGTCGTCGATGTCTCCGTAGGGCGGTCGAAAGAGCGGTCGGGGTGACACGCCGGCGATCGAGGAGATGACCATCTCCGCCTCCATCACCTGCTGGTAACGCAGATCCTCACCGAGGGGCTGCTTGCCTGTGCTGTATCCCGTGAAAGATGGATGGCTGTAGGTGTGGTTGATGATTACGTGGCCCTCTCGAGCGATTCGCTCAGTGAGTTCGGGATTCATCTCGACCCACCGGCCTGTGAGGCCAAACGAAGCCTGCACCCCGTAGCTGCCGAGTGTGTCGAGGATCTCGCTGGCGTAACCCGTGTCGCTGCCACCGTCGAAGGTGAGGGCCACCACGGGACGACCCGTTTGCCCCCGCCGGATCACCTGCGCAGCTTTCGGCAGACTAGTTGTCGTCGTCACCGGGGTGGTCGTGGTGGGAGTGCTTGTCGTGCTGGGCGCGCTCGTCGTACTCGGAGGCGCCGTTGTCGTGGTGACCGTGACGGTCGTTGTTGCCGTCGTCGGAGCTGGGATCGTCTGGGTGGTCGGTACGAGCGTCGTGTCACTAGGGTCGGTGCCACAAGACGCGAGGTTCAACACAAGCACGGCAATCAGTGCGACTTGAACTCTGGTGGTGACCATCAACCACACTATGGGTTGGCGAGTTGCCAGCGGCCAGGGGCTTTCGTCACTGATGACGGGAACTGTCAGAGAGTCCAGTCGATCCAGTTCTGCACCCCGGCCTGCACACGACGGATGGAGTGAAGGCTCTCTTTGATTGAGTGGACAGTCTCGGATCCGAACTCCAACGGAACGATCAGATTGTCGACGGAGAGCCCTTGGGAGACCTGTCGGAGCTGATGATGAATCCTGACGTTCTGCAGAACCCGGTGAGCCTCATCAAGGGACGCAGCCGACTCCCTCCACTCCGACTCTGATGCAGCCACCAGCCGGAGTCTCTCGTAAGTACTGGGTGTGGAGATGCCTTGTTCAAGGGCGAAGAAGCGCGCTAATTCGCATATGGGAAGCAGAGCCGTGGCTTTCACGTCGAAGACGCTGGCGCCGCCTCCGATATCCGCGACCTCGATGCTCCCAAAGAAGCCGAGCGGTGGGTGTTGATGGGTAGCCAGGCGAGCCAATCGGCGGAGAAAGGGGAGGCTGTAGCGGGCAGATCGAGCTATTCGATCGAGGGCCGGCACCAATTTGTCGAGACTTCCTGCGGCCTTCCGGTAGTCAAGGGCAATTTCGGAATAGAAGACTGACGGCTCGGCCTCATCCATCCACACCTGAAGACGATCGAGCCACTCATCCATCGATTGACGAAACCCGGGATGTGTGGCCATCACGTTGGATGGGCATCTCGGGATCCCGGCCGCCTCAAGGCCGGCGACGACTCGCTCCGCCAAATCGGCGAAATACGGGTCCACGCCGGAGGTTCCCTCCGCGTATATCAGCGCGTGATCCTGGTCACCAGTAATGGCTCGGTCTCGTCTGCCCAAGCTTCCTAGCTGCAACCAGGAGAATGACGTTGGGGCGGGTCCCAACTCGCTGATGCTGAAGTCGACGAACCTTTCGGTCAGAGCGTCGCTGATCGTGCTCAAGCCCGACTGGAGGAGCTCGACGTCGGCACCTGCTGCTGACAGAGTCATCGCCGTTTCGGGCAAAT
>JAICND010000201.1 GCA_025929005.1 Acidimicrobiia bacterium | reverse complement strand
GAGAAGTGGACGGCGTCCCTTGATTGGTGCCTCGGGCTCTTCAACAGACTCGGTCTCAGGTGGTGTGGCCGCCGGGGTCGCGGTTACTTGGACCGGCTCGGAGATCGGCACCACCAACACTCTTGGTTCGGGCGCCGGATCTGGGACCGGGAAGAGTTCGGCCCGGGCCGGCCGGGTCGCAGCCTCGGGAACCGGGGCGGGGACCGGTTCGGGCTCGGGTTCGGGTTCGGGGTCCAGAGTGTCAACAGGTGCGGCAATGGAGGCCATCGCGTTTCCATTGGAGGCGGACTCGATCGGGCCGAACGAGTGATGGCTGAGCTCTGCGTCAAGGCCATCAGGATCGTCGGCGGTGAAGGTGATCGTTTCGCCCTCGGCGGTCAGAACAAACCGGTTGGCGGTCAGACGTTCAAGCAGGCACTCGCCCGGCCCCCAGGTGAGGAGGGGGCTGCCGGCGCCCCACATGATGAGCCGCGACCCTTCGAATTCGAGTGACCCGGAGAGGACCGAGTCTTCGGTAACGAAGGTGCCCCCAAATCCCGGGTGGGAGTTGCCGAAAGGCTTCGGAAGGGCCGGGGGGCTCCTGAACGGCGATTCATCGTGGCCGTTTACAGGGTGGGGACGGTTCGCCGTGACGCGGTCCGACTCCCCTTCCTCAGGGGGGGGTTCCAATGAGGCCCACGTTGATCCCGGTACTGTCAAAACTGCTCCCTGGTTGGTCAGGGCACCGGCAAATGCCAATTGCGATATAGATATCGCAATTTTCGGCTCAATGATTGAGTGAATTGAGCCGGAAGCACCAAGTCTGACCCGGTGCCCGCACGTTTGTTGCCCGCCATTCCCAGTCGCTCCACCACTTACCTCGTGATGTTACGGCCGGCAGACGGGGCACCGACGGTATCCGGCTGAGGCTGCCGACTCTTTTGATCTGAACCTCCGGATGTGCTCCCCGGCAATTCGGCGAGCGTTGGAACAGGTGGGATGGCAGTACACACCGGTCGCGTCCGAACCAATGTAACGGAATCCGGCCGCGGCGAGTTCTTCGAGCCGTCCGGGGTCCGCGCCTTCCCAGGTGAGCAACGACCACTTGTTGTCCGGACCTCCCAACGAGTATTGGCCGATGCGCCCATCGGATCGTACAACCCGATGACAGGGGACAATCAGCGGGACGGGGTTGTGCGCCATCGTCGACCCGACCGCCCTCGCTGCTCCGGGACTTCCGACCTCCATCGCTAGCCATGAGTACGGGCGTACCTGTCCGCGCGGGATCGTGGCCGCGATCCCGAGAATGCGCTGGCGGAACTCGCTCATCCCTTCGAGATCGACGGGAAGCGAACCTGGTCGGCCCAACTCGAGCGCCCGGCCGATCTCTTTGGCCCAGGGAGACGGCGGCCGAGCGGGAGCGGTCTTGCGACCAAACCGTGCCTCAAAACGGCCCTCCCGGTCACCCTCGGCCAGGTCGACCGAGGTCACTCCGCGAGGATTGAATGTCACCATCACCTCCCCCAGGTGGGTCTCATATAGCGAGTAACCATCCACGAGGCCCGTACCGACTTCCACCGATCGCAGCAGCAACGAAGGCGCCCGACCGGCCAAAGATTCGAGTTGGTCCGTGATTACAGAGCGATTCATATCTCCATCTCCATTTGTTTGCGGAGCCGCTCAAGCCCCCGGTGCACGTCAGCTTTGACGGTTCCTTCTGGTCTATCGAGCGCGGCGGCGATGTCCTCATACCCCAGACCTACCACATGGCGAAGCACCACGGCCTTTCGCATCGAGGGGGTGAGGGCTTCCAACCGCCGCTGCCACGCTCCCAGGTCAGGTGGTTCAGGATCGTCGGCTCCGATCTCGTGGTCGATCGCAATCAGCTGGGGTCGGCGGGCGCGGTCGCGGGCGTGGTTGCGTCCGAGGTTGAGGGCAATCGTCCAGATCCATCCTCGCAACCGCAACTCACGGATTCGACCAGAGTCATACTCCTTCAAAGCCCTGTAGGCGCGGATGAACGTCTCCTGGGCGAGGTCTTCGGCGTCGGCGCCAGCCAGCGACCGCAAACCGGAGAAGACCTCATCCTGGAATCTCTGCACCACCTCTGGAAACGAACCGTCGAGGTCGCTGGCGAGCCGGGAACACAGGTCTTCCATCAATCAGGTGAACCCCGCGGCGGTGGAATCGGTTGCACGTACAGACCCGCCGCTGGTCGGTCCCAATATCGCCGGGTGAGCCGCCACCACAGGATTCCGAACCCCATCGCCGCAACGGCGGTCCCGGCGAAGATTGCGCGGACCGCAACGGTCTCGGCTAGTAGCCCGAACAGGAGCTGGGATGCCGTCGACGTGAGCGTGACGGCTGCGAAGTCCAACCCGAAGATCCGACCGCGGACCGAGTCATCTGTGTAGAGCTGGAGACCGTAGCTCGAAAACGTCCACTGACTCCCGGCTCCGGCGTGGCCAATCAGCACTGCGCAGGCAGCGAGCAGGATGGTCGGGGCGGCGGCGGTGCCCAGGTACGACAAACCCCAGAGGGTCATGGTGAAGCCTATGGCCAGTAGAACCCGCCGGTCGGTTCCGCCCACGATGGCTCGAATCAAGAATGGCCCGATCAGCACGCCGATCCCCCGAAAGCCCAGGAGGAGCCCGGTGCCGGCATCACCTGCCATAAAGACGTCCAGGGAAAGCACCGGCAAAAGCGCCACGGCGCCGGCGCCAAAGACCGCAAAACCCGCCTTGGAAGTCATCAGGGCCGCCACGGGCGGGTTGCTACGTATGTAGGCGATTGCCGACGCCAGGGCGGTCCTCATACGACCGGTTGAAGTCACCAAGCCAATTCGGAGGGGACGTCTGATTCGAAACACGAGCCAGGCCGCCACCGCAAAGGAGAGCGCGTCGATGACGATGGCGGCATCGCGGCCGATCAAGGTCGCCACCAGACCCCCCAGGCCCGATCCCACAGCAGCCATCGTTCCCCAGGTCGACTCCACCAGGAAGGTCGCATCAGCGAGGTCTTCGGGTTCGACCAGCGCAGGAAGCGCCGCAGAAGAAGCCGGGGTGATCAAGGCGCCGAGCCCGGCCAGGATGGCCAGCCCCGCCAAAGCCAGAGGCACCCCGCCTCCTAGGGACCGTCCCATTGGGGAGTCGACTGCCAGCATCAGACTGGCGGCGGCAATTGACCCAATGTTGGCTGAGATGATGACCTTGCGCCTGTCGAAGTGGTCGGCCAGAACTCCGCCGAGGGGGGAGGCAAGAAACGCCGGCAGGGTGTTGGCGGCCAGGACAGCTGCAGTGAGAATCGCTGATCCGGAGATCTCGTTAACCAGACCTAGCATCGGCACCAGCAGAAACCAGTCGCCCCCGAATGAGACCAGCCGTGACAGGTACATCCGGCGCAGGTCCGGGTTTTTCCTGAGCAACCGAAGGTACCGGCCTCCCCCTTGCCTCCCGTTCAAGAGTTGTCGCCCTGTTGATTAGCGTCGGGGAGCGGGATCGAACCGTCAACCGCGTGCATTTCACTGTGGGCGGACAACAGGTCGTCGAAGTTGGGCGGCTCCTCGGTGTCGACGGCCAGCAGGTGACGGGTGATGGGCTCTCCCCGTATGTCAAAGGCTCGCGCTCTTCCGATTACCCGCGCCGAAGCATCGTCGATTCGAGAGTGTTGGTTCAGGTGCTCCTCCCAGGAGACCGTCAGAAAAGCCTCGGTCAGTCGACGTGGGTCTCCCGCTTCGCGATATAGGCGCCATCGATACGCACCTGTGCGCAAACGGACGATTCGAAGTTCCCGCATGACCGTGAGGAACTCGTCGATGTTTTCCTGATCGATCGTCCAGCTGCTGAGGATCATCACCGGTCCGCTGCTCTCTTCGGCTGCGTGGACCGGGGTTGGGCGATCGGTGCTGAATTCGGGCGATTCGATCTCGCTGAGAACTGGGAGACGGGAGCGAGTTGCCGCCAGACCGAGAACGATGCCCGCGGCCGAGAGGAAAACGTAAGCGTTGTTGGTGCCAACGGCATCGGCCATCGCCCCCGCCAGGATCGCACCCACCGGATACACCCCCACACACGACAGCGTGTACAGGCTCATCGTTCGTCCCCTGACCCAGGAGGGGCTCAGTAGTTGGGCGGACGCATTCAGAGTTGTGAGCGTCCACACCCAACAGGAGCCAGCCCCAACCAGGAAGACGCCAGCCAAGAGGGGATTCGCGGAAATGCCAACCCCG
>JAICND010000219.1 GCA_025929005.1 Acidimicrobiia bacterium | reverse complement strand
GACCGTTGGCGCCTCTGCGATCCGTGTCGTGAACAGCGATCCCAACGAGGCCCTGACCACATTCGGGTTGGTAAGGTCGGTCACGGGGTCGGCAACCAGGATGGCGGCGCCGGCCGCGTCGGCCGTCCGAATCATGGCTCCGAGGTTGCCGGGTTTCTCGACTCCTTCAGCCATCAGGATCAGGGCTGGATCTTCAACTGCAAGAGCGGACAGATCGAAAGCGGGCTGGCGGGCGGTCGCGACGACTCCGTCCCGACCGTAGGCGATCTTGGCAAAGGCAGCCGAGGAGAGCAGGCTGATCGCAGCCGCCTTCTCCCAGGTGGTCACGGTCTCGTCGGTTTGATCGGCCCCTTCTTCGAGAAAGATGCGTTCGAGGGTCACGTTGGCCTTCAGGGCCCGGTTTATCTCAGCCGCTCCCTCGATGAGAAACAGGCCCGTTTGCTCCCGTTCGGATCGGCGATGGAGAGCTGCTGCCGCCTTCACCAACGGATTGGCCGGAGAAGTGATCATCCAGTTCCCTGACGCCATCTCTGCCAGTGGATGACGTCAGACATCGGCCGCCAGCCTCTTTGGAGAGAGCCAGACTTGCGATCCTCGAGGCCGCGGCCGATCGTCACGATGCCGATCGGTGTGTATTCGCTAGGGATGTCCAGCAAGGAGCGGAGGCCCGGGATCGAGTGGACTCCGAGGAAACCCGCCGCTAAGCCCTCATCCACAGCTGCGAGCAGCACCGCCATCATCGCTGCGCCGGCATCCACCCACCAGTAGGGGATGGGCCATTCGATCTCTTGGCCTTCCTCATCGAGCTTGTCGGGTTCCTGGTAACGGCGGTGATAGGCAGTCTCTGACACGCAAATGACGACGTGAGCGGGAGCCCGACTGATCCACGGGTCGAACCCGTGCGCGACATATTCGGTCTCACCCGCTAGCTCGGCGATGCCCATGCGTGTTACGGGGTCGGTCACGACGACCAGGGCCATTCCCTGGCTAAAGCCGGCGGATGGACTTCGCAACCCCGCTTCAGCGATTCGGGCCAGAACAGGCTCGGCGACCGGCTCGTCCGTGTAGTTGCGCACCATTCGTCGTCGTCGCAGGACTTCGGAAAACTCCACAGCCGTTCAGGTACGAACCCGGACGGATCCGTTAAAGGCAACGCAGCAGCCGGCCAGGATTTCGTCTTCGAGATTGACTTCGCCGTCGCCGCCTAACAGACCGACCAGAGCAGCCACGTTGCGCGCATACATCTGGCTGGCATCGTATGCCTTGCGGGAAGGTAGATCCGTGTAGCCGATGATGGTGACACCGTTGTGCTCGACCACCTTGCCCGGCACGGTCAATTCGCAATTGCCGCCTGTGGTGGCGGCCAGGTCGACGATGACAGATCCTGGCGACATGGCGTTGACCATTTCTGTAGTGATCAAACGTGGTGCGGACGCACCGGGGATGGCAGCCGTGGAAATCACGACGTCGGAGCGAGCGATGAAAGGTGCGAGACCGTCGAGGACCAGACTCTCCGCACTGGCGTCAAGTTTGCGGGCATAGCCTCCGGTCTGGGTGGCGTCCTGAGGGGCCACCCCCACATCCACGAAGGTGGCGCCCAGGCTCCGAATCTGTTCGGCCGCGGCGGCACGAACGTCAAAGCCTGCAACCACGGCGCCCAGACGGCGGCAGGTGGCGATGGCTTGCAGCCCCGCCACCCCTGCCCCCAAAACGAGAGTGCGTGCGGGCGGAATGGTGCCGGCTGCGGTGGTAAGCATCGGAAAGAGTCGCCGCGAGAACATCGCAGCCTCGAGGGCAGCCTGATATCCGGCCACGGTCGCCTGCGAGGACAGGGCATCCATCGATTGCGCCCTCGTGATCCTGGGAACCAGTTCGAAAGCCAAAGCGGTCAACCCGGCGGCGGCGAGGGCTGCAACTCCTTGCGGGTCTTCGAGGGGCCGGAGAAACCCCAGAAGGGTTGCCCGCGATGCCTCCGGCAACTCAGTGGGTCGGTTGACTGCAACCACGGCCGCCGACTCCCAGACCTCCTCCCGGGTGCCCAGGTCAGCGCCGACAGCAACGTAAGAGTCGTCGAGAAGACCGGCTTCGACGCCCGCACCCTTTTCGACGGTCACAGTATGGCCGTTGACCATGAGGCGGGTAATTACTTCGGGGGTGAGGGCTACCCGCCGCTCAGCGGGCGCGACTTCTTTGAGCAGACCTATGCGCACGTTCGGCCTCATCATGGTGTATCAGACCGTTCCATGCCACACTGCCCGCATAGATGCCCGAACGGGAGTTCAAGTCGGTCCTGTACACGCGGGGCGGCGGTTGCGAAGAGCTAGCGGGCTTGATTTCGCCCGAACCGAACAGGGTGGTGGGAGACCTCAGCGAGGCTTGCATTAGCAAACGGGCCGACCTTTTGGTGACCCGCCGTCCCCCCGGGGACTTCAACCTGGTCAGTGTGGCCACTCCGGTCGGCTTCGATACAGCGGATGTGACAGGCGTTGTGGCGGCCGTGTCCGGCGGCCCCCACTCGGGTTTAGCCGCCCGGCTTGCCGACGTCGTGGCGCATCGACTCGGGGTCGGGGTCACGGTCGCCTCGGCGTTCTTTCAGGACGAAAACAAAGCAGAGGCAGAGGCGGCGGTGGACCGCTTTGCCGAAGAGATCTCAGGAGCCCAACGCCTGATCATTGCAGCCGAAGACCCCCAGGCCTTTGTGTCCCAACTCCCGGCCAGATCCCTGTTGATCCTGGGAGCGCCCGGAGGGTCCTTCCTTTCCCGTACCTTCTTCGGTCCCGGCGCCCGCTTGCGGGCGGCGGCGGCCGCGGGAGCCGTGATGGTTCGCTACGCCGCCCCGCGGGTTTTCCACGTAATGGAGGAACCCGTATTCGTGAGTCCCCTCCATCACGCCTTGGACACCCTGCGGTTGCATGATGAACCCGTTCTGGCAGTGGTGGAAAGTGGGTCACTTGTCGGAACGGTTCGTCGTGGGTCGCTGATGGCCGCCGAACCATCGACCCCCGTGGGAGACCTGATGGAGGCCCCCCACTCGGTGCGGATAGACCAAATCCTTCCCGAAGCGGGCTCATTGGATGACGACCCGGTAGCGGTGACCGATGAGAAGGGTCGCATGCTCGGAACCCTGCGATTGGCTTCGCTCTGAGATGAAGGCGGTCCTGGCGGCGATCCTGGCGTCGGTTGTCGCACTCTTTGTCTATGGCCGGGCCGTCAATTCGCCGGCGACGACTACGTACGTGTGTATCACCCTCGTGCTCGTCGGAGTGCTCTGGTGGATTCACCGCACTGCCGTCTTCCCGATGCCGGTTCTCTGGGGGCTCGCCGCGGTCGGGGTAGGCAACATGTTGGGTGGAGTCTTGCTCATCAACGGCAACACTCTTTACCTGACACCGATCATCGGCCCTTTGCGGTACGACAAGATCTTCCATGCTGCCGCCTGCGGGGTGGCGGCCTGGGCTTCCTGGTATGCCGTCGGACGATGGTCCGGTGACTCGATGAAGCCCGGCCCGAGACGGTTTGTGGCGATCCTGATGGCGGCCGGGGCCGGAGCGGTCGTGGAGATGGTCGAGTTCACGGGGGTCAACGTTTTCCCGGAAACCAACGTGGGCGACTACGGAAACAACATGCTCGACCTGGTCGCCAATCTCACCGGGGCCGTCGTGATCGCATCGATTCTGGGCCGATCCCCGGTTGGGACCGGGCAGATCCATGCCAGAATCACCGAACCGTGAGACGCTGGCGCTCGATTTTGCTCGTCCTGGTGGTTCTGGCACTGGTGTTTCACGCAGGCGGGGCCTGGTATTTCTCGGACCAGCTCCGCGAAGACGCCCTGTCTGTCCGGCCCCCCGACGAGGACCCCGACCTGTTGGTCACCGAGGTAGGACCCGGGACGGTCGGTCTGCGTGTCGTCGAGGGGGAGGATCCCGATCTCACCGACCCCGGGGTAATGGGTCTGTCATGGGAGACGGGGTACGGCCAGCTACTGGACATCGAG
>JAICND010000513.1 GCA_025929005.1 Acidimicrobiia bacterium | reverse complement strand
GCATCGCCGAGCCATCCCCGAGTGCAAACACGACACCTGCGGTGAGCGCCACCATGACCGAGGAACTCTGAAAGAGACGGTCGTTGACCTCGACCGAATAGAACTCCAACAAGACGAAGGCGACGGCAAAGAAAAGCCAGCGATGTGGTTCGGGAAAGGACCCCTTGAGCGAGGCCACGACAAGTACCGCCACGCCCGCGGTGGCGTAACAAGCCGCAAGCAACATGCGCCGCCGTGTCAGCCCGGTCATCGGTTGATCATGTTGGGGAAGTCCATCTCTCTGCCATAAGCGGGGCCCCGGCGGCCGTCTTCAGCCGATCTTCATCGTTGCGGAGCCGGCCGCGATTGCCGCGGCCAGACTCCCTAAAGCAGCAAGGATCCGAACGAGCTTGCCCTTCATGTTTCTCTTTGCTCACCATTTGGTTTTAGGTTCACCGTTTGCCACTGATGGCTCGATGGACCGGTTCCGCTCCGCTAGGTGTTGGTGTGCTTGAGGCTGAAGCTGCCGCCGGTGTCCCCCGCTGTCCCCAGGTCGCCCTGGGAACCCTGGTTGTCAATGAAGGCCCCCTGATCGCCCGCCCAGACGGGCATTCACTCGCCCGGCCTGGCCGAGAGCCTAACGCCCAGTTTCGCGGGCAACAAGGGATCGGCGGAGTTTCTTGGTCACTGTGTGCGACCAATCGCGCTATCCGTGGCGCTACTCTCGACAGGTGAACTTCCGTGACTTCGAGGAAAAGGTCAAGCGCCTGTCCGGGGTTGAGGCAGCCCGGGTCGTCGGGAACGGTGCAGCGATCACCGAAGTCCATGTCCTCACCGACACGGCCAAAGCCGCCAAACAGATCGTGCGCGACGTGCAGACTCTCGCCCAAGCCGCGTTTGGCATCGCCCTCGATCGACGTGTCGTCTCGGTCGTGCAACTCCCCGAGGCCGACCTGGTGCAAGGAGATCGACCGGTCATAATCGATGTGGCCGAACAGGTCGATGGCAGCCGCACGTCGGTGTCGGTGCACCTCGCCTGGCATGGTGACACCCTGGTCGGCGAGGTATCCGGGGCCGCGGCCAACAGCACCCGGATGCGCCTCGTCGCCGAAGCAACCCTCGAAGCTTTGCGACAGGGTCTGCAAGACGCGGCAGCTTTTGCAATCGCCTCCGTCGAGATCCCCAACCTCGGAGCGCGTCCGATCGCCATCGCCCAGGTCGTGATTGTCGCTGACGGAGTGGAGCGGTTGATGGTCGGTTCGGCCATCGCCACCGGCGACCAGAGTCGGGCCGTTGTAAGAGCAGTGCTCGACGCGCTCAACCGTCACATTCCCGACCTCCGTCGCTGAGGTGCGGTCGGTCCAGGGGTACGGGGCGGCGGTCGTGACACCCCATATCCTGGCAACCCAGGCGGGGATGGAGATGCTGGCGCGTGGCGGCAGCGCCATCGACGCTTCGATCGCCGCCGATGCAGTCCTCGGGGTGGTGGCACCCGAAACGTGTGGCGTCGGAGGCGACCTGTTTGCGCTCGTGCACGGTCCCGGTCTCGCCTTGCCTGTGGCGTTGAACGCCTCCGGACGGGCCGGGGCGGGAGCGGATCCGCAACGCCTCCGATCCGAGGGTCACAAGACCATGCCACCCTTTCATCCGCAATCGGTGACGGTGCCCGGGTGCGTCGACGGGTGG
>JAICND010000339.1 GCA_025929005.1 Acidimicrobiia bacterium | reverse complement strand
GTGAGTCAGGTCACGGATCTCGTTGTGGTGGGGCGAACCAACCGCCCGGCGCTCTTGCGCGGTGCGGCTTCGGGGAAGGCGACGGTTACCGTTGTGTCATCGAGAGCTGAGGCGGTGAACTGGGTTCGCTCACACTTGGGACCCGGCGATGCCGTCCTCTATGAGAACGACTTACCGGACCATTACCCATGACCACACTCGCGCCATGACCACTCCCGGGGTTGTGTTCGGCGGCCCGTCCGACGAGCACGACATCTCGATCCTCACCGGACTCCAGGTGAGCCACGCCTTGGGGGATGTCAATGCCTTTTACTGGTCCAAAGGCGGTCTCTGGTTTCAGGTAGACCCCGAGTCGGAAGCGGCCGACTTTGTCGACGGTCCTCCCCGACGCGCCCGCCAGGTCGGCCTCGTTCCCGAACTGGGTCAGGGGTTTGTCGCCAAGAAACCCATTCCGGTTTCGGCCGTGGTCAATTGCTGTCACGGAGGCCCAGGCGAAGACGGCACCTTGCAAGGCATCTTCGATCTGGCCGGGATCCGCTACACCGGCCCGGGACAGGCGGCTTCGGCACTTGGGATGGACAAGTTCGCGTTCGGCGCGGCGATGGCTGCTGCCGGGTTGCCAACCCTCTCCCGGGTGCTGCTGACCCGGCCCGATCAGCAGCCACCTCCTTTTCAGGGCCCATACATAGTCAAGCCTCGGTTTGGCGGCTCCTCCATCGGAATCGAAGTAGTGGCCGACTGGGATACCGCCCTCGCCCTGTTGCGGGGGTCTTCCTACTTCCTCAACGGCGGAGTGGTCGAGCCGTACCTTGAGGTGAGTCGTGATCTCCAACTCGCGATTAGGACCTGGCCGACGCTTCAACTCTCCGCCATGGAAGCGCCGCTCCGGGCCGGGGGCGGCATCTATACCTATAGCCAGAAGTACCTGGCGTGGGGAGGCGATGTCTCGAGCGGCCGACAGCTTCCGGCGATCATCGATGCCAGGACCGCTGGCAAGATTCACGACCTCGCCCGCGGGGTGGTCGACGTGGCCGGTCTGAGGGGGGTCTGCCGGATCGACTTTCTGGAGTTGGGTGGAGACGTGTGGGTCAACGAGGTGAACACGATTCCCGGTTCGATGGGTGCCTATCTGTGGATCGACCCACCGATTTCACGCCAGGAGCTGTTCAGGGCAATGCTCGACGAGGCGATGGCGTCGCTTCCACGCAGCTTTTCAACTGTCGGCTCGGATGGAACCGCCCTGCGGTCGGCCGGAACGATCGCCGGCAAGTTGGGTTGAATCCGGTTTAGAGGTGAACGACCGGACAGGTCAGAGTGCGAGTGATCCCATCGATCATCTGGATGCGAGCAACTACGAGCTTGCCCAGGGCATCGACGTCTTCCGCTGAGGCCTTGACGATCACGTCGTAAGGACCGGTGACATCGTCGGCTGACTCCACGCCAGGAATCTGGCGAACTTCCTCGGCGACCAGGGCCGCCTTGCCAACCTCGGTCTGGATGAGCACGAACGCTTGGACCACGGATCCTCCCTCTTGGTCGGGGCAACTTATCGGGGGTGGCCGCAGCCGACTATAACGATCAGGTCGTGGCGGCGCTTAGTAGCCGTCGGAGCCGATCCGGACCGCCGTGGCGTACGAGCGTCCGTCTTCGTCAACGACGTCGAACAGGATCCGCTGACCCTGGCGCAGCATTCGAAAGATCGACCCCTGCAACGAGCCCGGACGCAGCAACACCTCGGAGCGGTCGAGATCGTTGACGACGATCCCCGCACCGGTGAGGGGGTCGTAAATCTTGACGACTCCCTGCACCGCTCAACCCTTCTGGATCTTGCCTGCCCGGATGCAGGACGTGCAGACCCGGGCCCGCCGGGTGTTGGATCCGTGGGTAACTCGAACCTTCTGAATATTCGGTAGCCAGCGCCGGTTGTTGCGCTTGTGGGAGAAGCTCACGGTTTTGCCGTAGCTCGGCTCTTTGCCGCAGATTTCACAACGGTAGGACATAGAAGCGAGCAGGTTAATCGTCGGCCGTACTCCAGTCATAACCTTGGCCGATGAGGTCGCTGGCATATCTCGCCGCTGTCGACATTGCCAAGGTGCCCGGATTGGGGGGCCAGTGGGGAGCCACCCTTCGCAAAGGCGGCATCGAGACAGTGGCCGACCTCCTCCTTCTGGCCCCGAGGAAATACCTCGACAGAAGCCGTATCGAACCAATCGCCCTTGCTCCAGTGGGGGAGGAGATAACGCTGGCGGTGAGGGTCGTTTCCTCCGGGACTCGCCGCCCTCGGCGCAACCTGTCGATTGTCGAGGCCAGGCTCACCGATGGCACCGCCAGCTTCAAAGCCGTCTGGTTCAACCAGCCTTATCGCGAACGACAGCTGGAGGTCGGGACCGAGGTGGCCGTCTCGGGCAAGCTCGAGCGGTTTCGCGGCAACTTGCAGATGACCAATCCGGCGGTTGACCCCCTCGACTCCTCCACTGAGGCGCTGACGACCGGGCGGGTAGTGCCTATCCATCCGCAGATGGGGAAGGTGAAAGCCGGTCACATCCGGAGGTGGATCCATAACGCCATGGAGGTAGCCGGGGAAATATCCGAAGTCATCCCAGCAGACATCCTCGATCGCCAGGGCGTCCTCGGTCGCGACCAGGCCTTCAAACATATTCACTTTCCCCCTACTCTCGAAGACGCCTCCCAGGCCCGTCGCCGTTTGGTGTTCGATGAGTTCTTTCGCCTGGAACTGGCGCTGGCGATGCAAAAGCGCCAACAAATGGCCGAGGCCCGGGGCACGGCTCACCAGATCGACGGCGATCTGGTGGCCCGCTTCATCTCCGGTTTGCCGTACCTGCTGACAGGCTCCCAACGGAAGGTGCTCGCTG